>NZ_AUEY01000089.1 GCF_000426225.1 Desulforegula conservatrix Mb1Pa | reverse complement strand
TACAGGGCTTCCCCGGTTAATTTCCGCTCCCTGAGAATAATCACATCCTCAATCACTCGTGCAGTCTGTCCGAGTACCGGGCTTCGCCATATTTTGCAGCCTTACCCTCTGCACGAGCCGTATCAGGTTCGCTTTCGCTATGTACCATTCTCTTCCTGTCGCTTCCTTCAAACCCTACCGTTACCAGTAGCGCCCTTGCGATTCGGATTGATTTCCCCTCGGACGGGGCATCTCTGCTTTCTTTCAAACAGACGGGGGCACGGCTTTGCCGGGCAAACAAAAATGGCGGACATGCCAAAGCATATCCGCCATAAAAAATTTTTATACACGAAATTTATTCTGTAATTTCAACTTCAAGCCTGCAAAAAACCGGCCCAGGCGTTCTAAGGGCAAGTCCGTGAAGCTTGTTTGGACCATCAAAAACTAATGGTACTTTTTTAATAAAGCCTTCAAATTTTTCACTTCCTTCTTCTCCATTGACCGTAATTATACAATCTTTTCCTTTAAAAGCAGAATATGCAATATGCTTGCTGTCCTTGCTGAAAAAAGGGCGGCCTATATCATCATATTTCTTGCCCTCACCCTTTTCTGTTACCATCACGGTTTTTTTATCCTCACCTAAAGCGATATAAGCATATTTAGATCCATCAGGGCTGAATTCAATCTGTTTAACATCTAAATATTCAGAGCCTTCCTTGGCATTCATTACCATCTTCCATTTCTTGCCGTCAAACGCCTGATATGCAAGAATTCTGGAATCAGGACTGTATACTGGCAGCCCTACGGAAACATACGCCTCACCTTTATTGCCATTTTCCACAACTCTCGACTTTTTGTTTGTAATTCCAACATAAACCCTTTTTCTGGAGTCAGGGCTATAAAAACTTGGCCCTAGCATATCAAACTCCGGTCCTTCAACACCGTCAGTAACAACAACCCATTTGTCTCCCTTTTGTGCCGGATACATCATACTTCTTGAATCAGGACTGAAGGTCGGCACAGAAACGGTTCTGTAAGCAGGATTTTCCTTTATCCCATCAACAACAAGGAGCTTCTTGTTTTGTTGGGCCACATATACAAGCTTCGAAGAATCAGGTGAAAATTTTGCTGTTGCAATGTTTTCGTATGGCTTACCTTCGACGCCATCTTTGACAAGAATCCATCCCTTTTCGGTAAAAACAGAATACGCAAGATGCTTTGAGTCAGGACTAAAAACAGGTTCCTTTATTGCTATATATGGTTTGCTTTCCTTACCGTCCACTGAAATCACAAACTGATCCTTGGCCTTAACAATTATATATGCAAATCTCTTTGAATCAGGACTGAAAACATAATCAGGACGGATTTCTTCATACGCAGGTGTCTGCTGACCGTTAAAAACAAGGGCCTGCTTAGCGCCTGTAAGCCCTCTGAATCCATATTGCTTCCCGTCCGGTGAGAAAATAAAACCATCTGCCGCACTAAATTTGGAACCAACCGGCTTATTGTCGACAAATACCTGAACCCCGCCTTCAACATTTGCGATATAAGCCATTACTCCTGTTTCAGGTGCTATAACTGGAGTTCCGGCAGCTATGTTTGCATATTCAGGGCTTATCTTTTCATTCATCTGAACATACATTTTGTTGTCTTTTTTAACGGCAAAAGCAACATTTCTGAAGTTTGGGTAATCCTGGGTAATTCCGAAAACCTTTGTATTATCTTCAGGTTTTGCGAGAGTTACTACATTTTCCTTGAGTCCCGCAAAAGATGATGATGATAAAAGCAAAGATACAACGACTGTAGAAACAAAAAACGTTTTTTTCAAAGCCACTCCTTATATGCTTATGATTTTAAGGCATTAACTATATAGCCAACCATTTTTTACAGATTATACACACGAAAACTACAATTCAAGCAGATATTTATCAATAAAAAGAATAACAATGAAACCTCTCCTCCTGATTCCTGTCATTCCGGCTCAGGCGGAACCCGGAAAATACTTCAAAACTCTAAAATGCCGTATCAAGTCCGGCATGACGAACAGGTCATTTCCCGGATTATTGCTAAACCATCATTATTTAAAAGGATTCAATATATACAGCAATTTCTTAACCTTCTGTATATCATTATGGATAAGCTCCATCTGAACAGCAAGAGGCATGGTTATGCCTCCTGCGATACACATAAGGGTTGTGTCCTGCTCGTAATCAAGACCTGCATATGGACTTATAATTTTTGTGAAGTCAGTCGAGTTTAAATTGCTGCTGCTATTGTTAACAGCCTCCACTCCATTATCAGTGAGATATCCAACTGCAAAGTCAAGGGTGATGCCTTTTTTAGCCTTAAAAGTCAGGCCTGCGCCGTAATAGTCAACATCTCCTGACAGGAAATAAATTGCATCCCTTAAATCCGGATTAGTGGAAGTAGGTCTTCTTTCATACCCGCATCTAAGGGTAAGCCTCTCTGACACGTCAAATTCCATTCCAACTCCCCAGTGCCAGGTATCCCTCATATTCCTGTCAACCACGAGAGCATAGTCGCCTCCTGTATAGCCAAGGAGTTTTGCGACCCTTAAAAGCTGAATTCTCTGGTCAAAAACAAATTTGTTTTTTTTATCTATAGCCCAGTTAGACCAGTGAAGATCTGTAAGAAGCCTTAGTCTGTTTATAGGAGATACTTTTATCCCAAAATCTATTCTTTGCGGAAATTTCTGTTTTCCAGTTACAGTGCCAGACTGGTAAGGAACGCCAATATAAGGGATATCAAGCATACCCGCTGTCTGCAATGTATAGCTTGTACTTCCATTCCAGTCTACATGCCTCTGCCACTGCTCACTGTAATCAATCTTATATTTACCTGTCATATCAGATGTTATCTGACTCTGGTAGTTTAACCCGGCGCCAAAATAATTATTAGGTTCCCATAGAAAACCAAGGTTAAAATTGGGCGAAAAATCGTCTCTTACATCAAACTGAATGCTGACATTGTCCTCGTAAGGCCCGAGACCACCGCCAAGAAAAGGAGGAGGAAGGGTCTGCTGGGATACGACAGGAATATTCAAATCGCGCGTAGCATCCCCTATCATACGAGTGAGTGCAACCATTTCATTAGGAGTCCTGGCATCCATTGACAGCCCCATAGCCGTCTGGCCCAGTCCTGCCATAAATCCAAAAGAGAGTTCATCTGAAATTTTATAGCTGACCACAGGGCCCGCATAAATCAGATGCTGGAGATAAAGGTTCTTGACACCGTATCTCAAAGGGTCATTTTTATCATTATGATTAAGCCCGCCTCCATAAGGAGCATAATTGGTATAAGCAAATGTCCATTTAGATCCCGGGTCCCTGTTTGAAAGCCCTAAATTAGGGGCTAATGCAAAATCTATTGGGCCGACAAAAGGTATGTACATTTTTGCAGATTCGTTTGTGCCTTTCTTCCCATCAAGGGGATCTCGGCCGCCATGGGCCGAAGTTGGGTCATTGGGGTTATATTCCGCATCAGGCCCCCACATACCATTTAAAAGCCCTTTCCAGTCAGCATCAGCCTTGAAACGGCCGGTCTGGGTTATGAAAGGAACTCCGAGACCATTACTGAACATGGCTCCTTCTGCTACTTTTGAAAGACCTGCCGGATTATAATGGGCCGACATATGGCCTGGCGGAATAGCAGTGCAGTTATTTGCAAGGCCTATACCCTTTGCATCAACAAAGGGATTTTCCGCAAATGCTGCAAATGATCTTTCAGGGGAAAACAGGCATAAAAAAACCACGAAAAGAAAAGAAAAGCGAGAGAAGACAAAGATTTGATTCAAAATCCCCCCTGCCCCCTTTTGGATAGGGGGATTCTTGTAAATGGCATTCATCTGAAGTGTCACTCCTTTCCAGCTTTAGATAGCCGGAAAATTATCCCAGGTTGATTATGGTCACATCATTTAAACATAATCCCCCTGTAATGGGGGCAAGGGAATTATTTTACAGCTCAATCTCAAAAGGCAAACGCACCTTGAAAACAAGATCAGGGTCATTATTAAGAAGACCTACTCCGAATGTCAGCTGCATTGATCTTTTCTGGGTGAGACGCCAACTAGTTCCTATAAGCATTGTCGCAAAAGGCGAGGCTTCGGCGGTCTGAACAGATGTCACCACCTGATCGCCATCCCCTGTTTTCCAGTGATAATTGGTGTCTAATTTATATGAATACTGCATTGATAAGCTTAAGGACACCTTGTATGAAAGGGAATAACCAAGCCCCATGTTCAGTCCAAATGAATCACCAGGCTCAACTTTATAAATATGCCTGAATTGTTCTCCATCTGTACCACCTGGCTTAAAGTTCAATCCTGTTGAAGGAATTGTATGGGTATAACTGACACCGCCAAAAGCGACAAGAGGGTCCATGGCCTTGCTTATATTTAACCCGACATTTCCGGCATATGTTCCTGAACCAGTTGAAAGCTCGCGGTTAGGATCGATCTTGTATGGGCTTCTTCCTGTCGGGGTAACAAGGCTTGCGCTTATTATAGGAGATATTGAATCGTCCGAAGCTTTAAAAGGCTGAAGTTGCATGCTGAAGGCAACGTCTCCAAGATCGCTGACGTCCTTTTTAGCATCATCGGTTGTCGATGTTTTATCTGCGTTATCAAATTCATAAATAAAAGGAACGTCCATGGCTACGGTCAAATAAGGTCTTAACGGATATTCTATATTTGCCGAATGGGTCATTTCATGAGTGCTTGTATGTTCAATTACACCAGCAGCAGCAAGAGCATCGTATGTATTTACCTTATATGCGAAACTATACTCCAACCCAAGTCTTCCAGGCCTTCTCAAAGTATAATCACCGCCAGCTGCGTCAAGAATTTCTTCGCCTTCCTTGGATTTTTCCTCGTCACTCATCTTAAGAGAGTCCCGGATTTCACTTTCTTCCTTGACCTTTCTCATCTCGGCTTCCATTGCATCAAGCCGTTTCTGCATCTCATAAAGCTGGGCTTCGCTCTTTTTTTCCTGCATGCTTTTTACAGGAGCTGCTCCACCAGTCTGATCCTCTGCAAACAATTTAACGCATGGAAAAGCTGTAAAAAATACCAAAACAAAACAAATTAAAAAAATATTGATAAATTTTCTCATTTCAACCGCCGTTACATATATTTTATGTTAATACTGCTTTCAATCATTCACATCATTGTAGGTCGGATTAGAGCACTCTTTGCTCGTAATCCGACACCCTGCCGATTTGCCCATCGTCAGATTACAGGATTTATGAAAAACATAAATCCCTAATCCAACCTACTATCTTTTATATCTCTGCAAACCGCCATTGGAATCTCCTGATCTCTGCCTGTCAAAATCCTTGGTTGGATCATATTTATCCATCATAAATGTTCGTGTCGTATCACGGTCTATAAATCTCAGATCTGTCTCATGTAGTTTAAGCAGATTAGTTTTTTTAGAACCTTTGGCAGATACGATAAAAACAATATTGTCATCCCACATATCTTCTATAAACTGCTTTAAAGGAAAGCTTGAGTTACCTGTCCATGGATCTGCAATAAAAACATGATCTTTGTAAATACCTTTTATTACGACAAAATGCTTATAACCATAGAGTTTTATTGGTACTATGCAGGGCCAGTATTCCTTGTTCATAAGGTCTTTGACCTCGGCCTTGTACCCTTCCCCACTATATCCAAGAGCCTCTAAAAAGGCTTTCATATCATATAAGGAAAATGCCTGGGCCTGAGCTATCTGTTCCTTGTCACCATACTTCATCAGTCCCTTGATAACCTGATGTTCATTAAGATTCTCACCGAGCTGGTATCTCATTATCGTAGCAAGAGCAGCCGAACCACAGCTGAAGTCGTACTGCTGTTTCGCTATGTTTCTGAATTTGAACTCTGAAAGGGGTCTGATTTCGTGAACCATATGAATCTCGTCCCTGAATCCGGTGCGCATATCAAAATTTTTTTCCGGAATTCCCCGCTCAGGATAAAATGATGAAGCCAGACATATTAGAATAAGTATACCTGCGAGTGCATGCATGGGTTTGAATTTTCCAAATTAGAGATCAGATGTATCGCGGAGAAGTCTTCCAACAAAAGAATATTCAACCGCCTTAATATGAATGCGAAGCCGGGGTATATGCAGAAAGCAGCCCAGCAGTTAATAGCATTCCATGGGAAAACAGAGTTTTTTGTGTATAACAGAACTTTTTGTCTTTAACAACCATTATCATCGCCAAGGCAGGCCAGTCTTGACTGCTTACAAATATTATACATTACCCATATTCATGTCGGGTTATGAGCTTTATGTCGGATTACGGACAAAGTGCGTCCTAATCCGACCTACGCAAATGCCTTATTTCAAGAACATTGACATTCCAGCAAAAAGATCTAAACATCATAATTCAACCATCATCACATTTCTTTATCAAGTAATAATATTAAATTGCGATTTTAGAGCTCTCCCCTGTTACATACCAACAAAACAAAAAAGGCGCGCACTTTATAAGTACACGCCTTGAGATCAATTCTTATGTCATTCAACTATTGCTTGTTCCACCACTCGCCGCCACCAATCCCATTATTGGGGATATTTATTTCATTATATCCGGCAACAATTTGAATTCCAGGATGTTCGCCTTCAGGTGTAATTACAATAAAAAACCCTTTATTTTCGGCTTGAACTTCCGTTGCCCCGGAATCAAAATTAAAGGTTTTCTCGCCAAGGTTCTGACGAACCAGAGCCTTATCAGCATTAGGATCTGATGCATCAGTTAAGGCTGAATTATATATGCCTGTAAAACTGTTTAGATTTGCAGTTATGCTGCCGTTCAGCCTGTTCGTTCCAATAACAAGTCGCTTTAATGAGGGCTTTTCAACACCTAAATCCTGAAAATCCGCCTTGAAAACAAACCCGTCCATCTGCATAGGGGAAACGGCAGTGCCGATCTGTACCCCTGGGCCAGTACCGGAGGGCTTTGACCAGTCCTGATCCCAGCCCGGAACCCCGCCTCTTTCATAATAACCTATTTTCATTGAATCAATTTCAGTCCATGTCTCAAGATGAATATCAGTGAACATTCTGATCGAGTTATTTGTATTGTCCATTGAAAAAGAGGCAAGGCCAGCCTGAGCTGTTTCTGATTTCATTTCATTTTTTGTAAGAGCTTTAAGTTCGGCGTTGCAGATTGAAGAGCCAAGCATAAACACTGCGATATTCAATCCTACAACCAGCTTTTTGAAAAAACTCATTTCAGATATTTTTTTCACCGTGTGCTCTCCATCTTGTGGGTCGGATTAGAGCGATCCCTTGCTCGTAATCAGACGTTTACTATTGCCTCTACCAAAAAGCAATTTTCCGCAGGTCGGATTACGGACAAAAAGCGTCCTAATCCCACCTACAGATATTATGGTATATTGCCCAAGCCTCTACCCGGCATTTCAATCTTCATACTATGAACCTTAATTCCGTCTATGGCCATTTGGCCGAAACTCTGGGAACCGAATTTAATATCCGAAGCCCTGATTGACCCGCTCGCATTCATCTGCATCTGTATTATAGGAGTTGTGGTTCCGTCGCCATTATCACGGATGCCAATATCCATCGACGCTGGATACGGATTTTCAGCAAGGGCATCACCAACCGTGAATTCACCAGACGCCGTCCAGGTTGAAGGATCACTCTCAGGGGCTTCGGCAAAAGAACCTGCAGCCTGTAATTTTCTAACAGAAAACGACTCGCCTGTTTCGCCATAATTAAATTTAATTTCTTCTATTTTTGTCCTGAAGCCGAGCTGAAAATCAATACCGGCCCCTCCATAGGAACCAATATATGCATGCCAGGAAGGAAGTGAAAATCCTCTTATTTCAGCAGACCCTATACTTTTGCCGCACCAGTTTATATTTCCGACAAGTACGTCTATGTTCTGCATCCAGTCAGGGCAGGACAAAAAAACCAGTGGAATGTCATCAGTGGTAACATCAGGATTATTTATTACTGTGCCTATATCAACGGTAAGCTTACCTGCCACACCATCATTATCAAGATCCGTGGCTCCGGTTTCAAAAACCCCCAGACCTTTTATATTCTCGAACCCCACATAATTATTTTCAGGATTTTCAGGGTTAGCTATACGTACGGAGTCCCTTCCGTGATAAATCACGACGCTGTCCATACCAATATCAAGCCCGGCCTGACCGGTTTCAGCCTTGAGCTGTTTTTTATCCATCTTTTCAAGGCAGAAAACCACAGACGGAGTAAAAAAAACAGAAAAAGCAAATGGAATAAATCCCAATAAAACAAAGCCTTTCGTCATTTTTTTAACTTCATGTGAGGTTTTCATATATTCCCCTGTATTGAGGCATGATATGATAAGCCCCCTTTCTTGCGACAGGGGGCTTATCATTTTTCAGCTTATAGCTGTCAACTCTTTATTAGTGTGGAGCGATTTCAAGACGTCCGCCAAGGATAGCCATCTGGGAAGTACCAGATTTCTCAATGCGAATTATTTCATTACTTATGTTCGCTACGGTTCCACCAGAGTTAGCGGTAACAGCAGGCGCACCACTTGTTATGCTGATAATCTTGGTGTCATTTGAATGGAAAGTTGTAATCTCAATTGTTGGAAGACCAATTACAACACCAGCTACATCAAGAGCAGTTGAATTAAGGTTATACTGAAGACCAGCAGTAAGTGACTGGCAGGTACCAACGTCGATTGAAAGAGGAGATATACCTGTCAAATAATAGCCAGCAGGTGCTGTAACAATGGTGTCGCCGTGTGCATTAGTGCCAGTAGGCAGAACCTTATCACCTGCATTTGGAATATCGCCGTTACTTGGATCAGTAACTGCTCCTGCAGCGGCAATACCAACAGCTGCTATTCCGTATTCAGTCGCAGTAGCGGCACCAATTCCAAACTTTGCTGCCATCAGCGCAGCGCCATACTTTGAGTTATCAAGTATACCATCAAGCACTATCATCTTTTCAGCAGCTGCGGTATATGCGATTTTTAAACCAGCGCTTGTTACTTGTCCAGCTGTACCATAAGCCGATGAAGTACCGTCAACATCCCAATATGTTGTTGTAGGCATTGATTTCTGAACGATAACTACGTTATCAAGCGCTATGCTAACGCCAGCCTGACCAGTTGCTTTCTTGAGTGCGCCCTTGCTCATTGATTCAAGAGCAAAAGAAGTCATAGGAATAGTAATGATGGCTGCCGCTGCGATACCTGCTAAAAACTTTTTCATGATTCCTCCAAATAAGATTTATATGTATGTGTGTTAAATCTTACCTGAGGTAACCCGACCATCCGCGCTCCCCAGAGCGGATTCGTTGGCTTTCCGGCCCGCAGTCACCTGCGGTGTGGCTTTTCTTGGTAGTGTGTAAAACCTGTTTTAGTTTTTTTGTTGCTTTATTTTTGTCGTTTTGCGTCGGATTACGAGCAAAGAACGCTCTAATCCGACTTACCCGACATATCTTTCTGAATTTCGATTTTGCCGCTGAACTTCGTTTACTTAACCCGCTAAAAAAATCCCACCTTCGTAACACTTCCCATTTTGTTTTCCGAGAGCCCCCTTTTTTCTTTCTTGCTCCAGGTTGCGATCCCTTGCAGCAGAATGTTTTTAATGTTCAGATCAAAGTTGCGATTTTGGCTTGCTTTTGTAAACCGTGTTCACTATACTCGCTTAAAAAAATTTACACAGACCGCGAAAGGCAAACCACTTGACTTACAAAACTTCTTACCATTTAGCTTCCAACAACTCCCAAATCTTTAACTTCGTTTCCACTAAACTCATTTCTTTTTCATCTCGAACAAAACACTTTGTGATAAACAGTGTTATTGTTGATTAGAGATTTACATTTTCTTTTAATCCGAGTCAAGCACTTTTTTTAAAAAAAATAAAAAAAATGACCTAAAGTCAGATATTTTTCACAACATACTGATATAATATACTTTTACTTAGACAACCCAAATTAAATAAATCCCGTTTAATCTAACTCGGCGTCAGCTTTTCCCAAAACTCCGGGATTTTGTCCCGTAGACATAGGGCTATCTCCTACCTCTTTCAGGAGTGCAATGCAGCGAAACCCAGATGTAAACAAAACAGAACTGGGCATAACTTATTGAAGTTTTATTATTTTTAGGTTTATATTGCGATTGCTTTATCCATATTTCGACACCCAATATTGATGGACTCGTAAAAAGTCAAAAAATGGCTTTAGCGTGATGCCGGACTTGATCCGGTATCCAGTAATTTCAGCCATTTCTGGATTCCGGCCTGCGCCGGAATGACGGAAATCGGACTTTTTGCGACCTTATCAATATTATTGAATTATCGATTCTCTGTTGGGTGTGTGCCGTCCTTGCGCGCAACACTTGCTTGACGCAAACGGTGCGTGGAAAAACGCCACGCCCCCTACTTTTCATTATTCCACAAGATTGCCCCTCTCCCGGAAACCGCCGAAGAAAGAGCTATTCTGAAAACCTCAATTTGAAACCTTCAGCAGTATATATAGATGTGAGTGGGTTACTTTATGATTAACCCGGCATAGCGGCTTTTTCTGGGAAATAAAAATCTTACGGGCAAAGAACTCTTCTCAATCCGTCTTCGAGTCTTTGCAAATCCTCTTTTGACAGATCACCAAGCTGTTCTGTAAGCTTGGATTTATCAACTGTGCGGATCTGGTCACAAACCGCAACAACTGACCGACCTCTTCATGAAACCTCTACGGCAATTGGAGGTCTTGGTTTTGCGGCGGTTGAAAGCGGGACGACAACAACGGTTCTACGAGCCTCATTGATTTGCGAGGCGCTTATTATTACTCATGGCCTCGTTTCTCTGATTTCTGATCACTGGCTTGGATCAAGATTCACCCAATGTATGCTACCACGATTAAGGTTCAATATTATCCCCCACCACAGCTTCCAAATCTTCCATTTCTTTGTTCAATTTTTCATCATTTTCCAAATCAACGGCGCAGCGGTAAAGTTCATGCTCTCTCTTATTTATTTCAGCCTCAAGAATATCAACAATAATACGACTCCTCTGTGCGCTTGAAACAATCAAAGCAGATGTATAGTTTCCGATTTAATCTTTTTGATAAAAAACACCATCTATGATAATCCCTGCACATGGAAAATAAGAACAATAGAGTCCAGAATCCGCATGACAAATTCTTCAAGGAAACCTGGACAAATCCAGAAGTGGCAAGAAACTTCATGGGACACTATCTGCCTTCTGAAATTGTTTCAGCGATGAACCTTGACTCTCTTGAAATCTGCAAGGATTCTTTTGTGACAGAGGAGCTCGGAGAGTTTTTCTCTGATATACTGTATAAAATCGGCATTGGCGACGAATCAGGTTATGTTTATTTTCTTTTCGAGCATAAAAGCTATCCTGATGCTGGAATTCATTTTCAGTTATTACAGTATATTGTCGAAATCTGGAGACAACACAGAAAGGAAAACAAATCCGGCAAACTGCCTCCAATAATACCGCTTGTGCTTTATCACAGTGAAAAGAGATGGGAAGTTGACACCAAATTTTCATCCGCAGTTATACTGCCGAATGAAAACTTTCTTCAATTTGTCCCTGACTTCAGCTTTATTCTATATGATCTTTCCAGAT
Organism: Desulforegula conservatrix Mb1Pa; assembly: GCF_000426225.1. Classification (NCBI taxonomy): domain Bacteria; kingdom Pseudomonadati; phylum Thermodesulfobacteriota; class Desulfobacteria; order Desulfobacterales; family Desulforegulaceae; genus Desulforegula; species Desulforegula conservatrix. Next base: position 3,642 of record NZ_AUEY01000089.1, on the reverse strand, counting down.
ATACCGATGAAGATATTAAGGGCGAGATTCTTTTAAAAGTTGCTCTTCTTGTCATGAAGCATATATTTGATGAAGAACTTGCACCAAAGCTTCCCGGGATATTCGGGCTGTTCGTGGAGCTTATTTCAAAAGACACGGGCTTGAAATATATAGAAACATTGCTTAAATATATTTTAAGTGGGACAGAATCCGTAAACGAAAAGGATTTGGCCTCTGCGCTCAACCAGGTGGCCGGACCAAAGGGAGAAGCAATAATTATGACAGCAGCTGAAAGACTTATGCAGATAGGCAGGGAAGAGGGCATACAACAAGGAATGCAGCAGGGCATTCTAAAAGGTTCTGTTGAAAGTCTTGCTGAAGGGCTTGAGCTTGCCATATCCATAAAATTCGGCGAGGCGCCTGAAACAAAAACTGCCATGGATATCATCAGGTCAATCGATGATCCGTCAAGGCTTAGGGATCTCAAGCACCTTGTCAAAGACTCAAAAAACATTAAAGAACTGCTGGCCAGCCTGATTTCATAATAACCTTATCTTTGGTGGCCTCACAAAAAGACAAAATAGAGCGACGGCGCCATGCCGGACTTGATCCGGCATCCAGTATTTTCAGTTGCTTCTGGATTCCGGCCTTCGCCGGAATGACGGAAACCGTACTTTTTGCGACCTTGTCAATTTTGCAGCAATATTATACGCATATAAACATGAAAAAAGTTTTTTCAGGAAGAAGCAATGAAAGCTATTTGCAGAGGATACTCATACGTTTGTTTCAGCAATAATAATTTAAGCGCGAATCATTTTGACACACAATCTTTAAAAGAAGCTGGCTCATCCGAAAATACAGACTTGTGGTTTACATCATCAGGACTTGGATCTGAAATATCAATCCCGGATAATCTGTTTGAAAAAATGGCATGGGCCATACTTACACGGCCCTATTTAGATCTTCTCATTCAGCCGCTCTATATCCTTATCGAAACAGGCGTGCCTGAAATTACCGAGAACTTATCGGCTGAATTCATTGAAAAAACGATTGAAACCGGTTTTATAGCTGTTTTCACAAACCATCATAAAAATATTTTTAAAGAGCCCCGTCGGATTACGAGCAAAGAGCGCTCTAATCCGACCTACGCCAACTCCCATAATCTTTCGTCATTCCATGATTCACCGGAAGATTTTATTAGAAAGGCGCTGAAAAGCGGCCTTAGCACAGCGACTCTTACAAGACCTGTTTTTGAGGCTAAGCACAAAATCAAACTTCCTGAAAAAAAATCGATGAGCTTTGCTGAAATAAAGAGCCTTATAAAGGATAAAGCAAGAACCAGTCTTTCTCCTGAAATAAGAATGCACCTCAAAAATCTCATACATCTTATAAAGCCAGAAAATCCTTATAATATATATCCTGCGGCAGAGCCTGACATTGCGGTCAAAAAATCCTGGGAATCAGGGATGGATGATATAAGTATTGCGGTCAGACCGGCTGACACAGGTGAAAGAATTCCGGTTCTGATGGTTATGCACTGGCTTGAGGTCAGCGGAGCGGAAAGATTTGCGATCGAGCTGGTAAGACATCTCCCAAAATATAAATTCGCCGTATACCTTATAACAGATGTGGCCTCTGATAATCCCTGGGAGTATCTTGTAAAAGACCATGTAGAGGAAATTTTCCATCTTCCTGATTTTCTTGAAAGAAATCTTTTTAAATCATTTTACGTTCATTTTCTTAAATCAAGAAAAATCAAACTCGTGCACATCAATCATGCGCCTGAATTCTACCGAAGCCTTGCTCATATAAGACGATTCAACACTAAAGTTAAAATCATGGACAGTCTATATATAATAGAACTGCCGCCAATTCCAGGCGGATACCCTGATTATTCGGCCAGATTTGCAGAGCCTTTCCTCGATATGCACCATGTTGCCTGCATACAGATCAAGGACTTCCTCGGACAAAGATGGCATGTCCCTGAAAACAAGATGACGCTTATATACCTTAATGTTGATGTTAATGAATTTGATCCGGCAATAATTCCGGCTGGCGTTATTAGAGATAAATACAACATCCCTGATTCAGCCTGCGTAGTTGCTTTCCTCGGAAGATTCGTAGAACAGAAAAGACCGTTGGTGTTTGTTGAAGCAGTCGCACAGATGCTTAAAAAACTGCCCACAGACAAACAGAGCGAAAATGACATATGCTTTATAATGGCTGGCAGCGGTTATCTTGATGAAAAAGTAATAGAAAGAATTAAAAAACTTGGGCTTGAAGACAAAATCAAGCTTACCGGGAATATTTCGGAACTGAAGTCATTTTACAGGGACATAGATCTTCTTGTCATGCCTTCAGCCAATGAAGGTGTCGCGCTTGTAACATTCGAGTCGATGGCAATGGAAACGCCTCTTGTATTTGCTGATGTGGGAGCGCAGTCGGAACTTCTTCCCGCTGAACTTCTTGTCCCTGATTGCAAGGATGAAAAGAAGCTTGCGGACAGATTCGCCCAGAAATGCCTTCCTCTTATTTTAAGCCCTGACAAAAGGGCCGAAACAGGAAAGGGATTGAGAAGACATATACTCGGTTATCATACTGATCAGATGACATATTCGGATTTTGAAAGACTTTATGATCAACTTTGCGGGAAATAAAGATTCCAAAACGAATAATCAGCACACATAATCATGCTCATCGACAAAACAGGCTCAATATGATATATAATAAATAATGTTTTTATTTAATTTTATTATAAAAACATTGTGGCTAAGGTAATTAACCGGAGACCAAAATGAATAAGGAATGCGTTTTAAAAGGATTCGCATTTATAGCAGGAGCAATATTTTTTGCAGGAGTTGCTCCAAGCGGAGTTCACGCAGAACATTACGTTTCAAAACACAGTGGCGGAAACACATACTACAGCAGTAACCACCACGGCAGCAAGGATCCATGGCTTGATGTCGACATTGTTCAGCCCCAGCCAACAGTGGTTGAGTATCACAGAACTGTTGTCGAACACCATTATGATGATGACGACAGATACGAGCACAGACACCACAAAAAACATCATCATTACAGCCATCACAAGGGATGCTGCCTTCCCAGAGGATGGGACACGAGATTAAGGAGAGGATGTGTAATGCCCTCTGATATCTATGTGTACAGAGAACCTGTACCCCAGCATGTGCTGGTAACAATGCCTCCCCAGCCACCCGGTGTTGTTCATATAATGGTGGGAGGTAAAGTAGTAAGACTGATGGAAGCAACAAGAACGATTATGGATGTATTTGATATTTAGATGTATTTAGCCGCCTGGCAATACCCAGGCGGCTTTATTATTTCGCAGAGTTCTTAACCATTTTCAAATCAAAGATGAAATCAAGGCGGCAAGGACGAAGCGACGCAAACGTACGTGGTTTGTACGCTCCCGGAGCTGACGACGATACCAACCCGATCTGATATGGTTGTCACCAGTCAAGAGAATAATAATCTCCCATCCACTTTTTTAGTGGCATCAATGGACATTATGTCCAGAGCATAGGCAGAGGCGAAACAGGTTAAGCGACGATTGATCAACCTGATATACGCGGGTTGGATACCGCATGACAAGACTTCATCGCGGAGCTGCCTCATTCTACGAACGGGAGTTCGGCAAGCCTT
>NZ_AUEY01000086.1 GCF_000426225.1 Desulforegula conservatrix Mb1Pa | reverse complement strand
TATATTTCCTAAAGTCGTGCCTATCGAAGCTCCGGCCGGGCCGCCCAAATAATAACCGATACCAGCACCGATGGCAGCCGCACCTCCCTGGACAGCGGCTTTCATCCAGTCGCCTGTTGTGACTCCTTTAATAACGGCGGAACTGACACCTGCTGTTATTGCCGCGCCTGTGCCTCCTGACAGAATACCTGACGTTCCTGATTCTTTAAGCCAGCCACCTACAGTCGTAGCGCCGTTCTCTGTGAGGTACTCGCCAAGGCTTCTTGCCCAACCGCCTGACAGGAACTCACCAAATTTTTCGGTAATGTTTGTAAGACCGGTTAAAAGAGAACCATCGCCTGAAGAACCTGCACCAGGTGTTGCCGGTGATCCCGGCGTTCCTCCGGCAATTGCCGGTGTAGAAGAAAGCCCTGCAGTTCCGCCAATCCATGCTGGCAGAGACATTCTCGCCATGTTGACCATCCAGTTTGAAACCAGATTTGCCACCATATTCTTGAAGGCTTTTGCGAAGCTGTCCAGATCGAGCTTGCCGTTTTCAAGAAAGCCGGTCAGGGTTTCCTGGATCTGTTCATATGCCTTGTCCCAGGCCTTGACTTTTTCCTGAAGCGCCTTTTCTTCTTTTTCCGCGGCATCATGCCTTATTTCGGCTTCTTTGGTTGCCCTGGCCTGGGCAAGCTCATCCTTAAGGGATTCAAGCGCACGTCCTTTAACCTTGTGCTTTTCGGCCCACGCATCAAGTTCCCGGAGTTCGTCCGCGTACCATTTCTGGTTAGCTGCCAGACGGTTAGCAAGGCTCTGGCTCTCATTCTTTTCAATGATCTGGCGGTATTCCCTGTGTTTGTCCGCAATGGCCTGAAGCCTCTTTCCTTCTTCTGTTTTTATTTTTTCTGCCGCTTTCTGAACTATCTGAGCCTTTTCTCTGGCATACCATTCGTCAATCGACTTCAGGTCTTTGGCATTGCCGTGTGCCAGCTTTTTCATGTCAGAGTATTCTTTTTCAATCTTCTCAAGCTGCTTGTCGGTTTCATCCTCAATCAGAGCGGTCTGACCTTTCCAGAGCCTCTCATGAAGCTTTTCCTGATCCTGCTGGATCTTCTTGATTTCAGAGGCTTTTTTCTGTTCACCCTCAATTTCCTTGATTTTGGCATTTACAGCCCTTGCGGACGCAGTCTCGGCAGCAGTGCCTTTTTTGTCCTCATCAAGGATGGCCTGCCTGGTCATGCTTATTCGTTGCTGATCCTGCTCGACGCTCTCCTGATGGGCATATCTGGATTTTCTGGCATTATCCTCCACAGACTGCCCGTAGTTTCTTAAAGCTTCGGCCTGTTTATCCCAGCCAATGGCCTCGAGCGCGCTTCCTGCGGCTTCTCCCACAAGGGGAATTGATTCTATGCTCTGCTTCAGCTGCTCGTTCCAGAGTACGAACTCTCCTATGAATTTCCCGAAATACTCCTTGGGCTTGTACCAGAAGGTGTCGGCCAGCTTGAATCCAAGGTCAGAAAGAAGACTGTCTATGCTTGCGTACAGAAGCTGAGTCCAGGTATCCACTGTCTGGCCAAACAGTTCCATTTCTCCAATATGCCTGCCGAGCTGCCAGCCTATGAAGGCGGCTGCCACGGCTCCGATTGCTGTTGTCAGGCTGAAAAGAGAGGCGTTGGCAATGGAGACAGACGCGGTAAATTCATTCAAAAGAGCGGAAATCGAACTGATGAACATCAGACTTTTGAAAGCCAGCAGCACCGAGCCAAGCACAGCCACGACCATGCCTGATATTTTCAAAAGCTCCCGATGTTCGTCATTCCATTTTATAACCGCGGAAACATGATCATAAGTCCACTTGACCGCCTCTCCCATTGCCTTTCCTATGGAAGAGGCAAGCTCCATCAGGGATTTGTTCCAGATTATGGTGCCATCTTTTACGGTAAAAATGTGCGAGGTCAGATCCCTGGCAGATATCCCAAGCTGATCAAAAAATGGTTTCAGACCAATTCCAAGAATCGACTGGCCTGCGTCCTGAAGGTTTGAAAAAGACACGCCGAGACTGACATTCGCTTTTTCAGCAGCAAGCGTCGCGCCTTCAAATGCTTTCATGACAGCCGGATAAAGCTCTCCTGTTTTGGCCAGTTCCTTCAGCTTTTCATTTGTCAGGCCCACGCTCTGCATAAGCGGCATGAGCCTTGTGTTCATGCTGGTCATGGTTCCTGTCAGAACAGAGCGTATTTCCTCGCCCATCTGATTGAGGTTTATTCCCATTGCCGTCGCTGCCTGGGTCGTGGCGCTCGTAAAACTGATTATCTGGTCAGGATTGAATCCGGCCCTGACCGCAGGAGTCCATGCCTGGGTAACGGTGTTTGAAAGCTGTTCGAATGTCGCGGCTGTCTGAAGTCCGGCAATTCTTAGTTTTTCCTGAAACTGGGAGCTGAATTGTAAAGATTCGTTAAACGCTGCCTGGCCTGTCAGCACTCTTCCTTGCGCGTCAGAAAACTGCATGGTCGCGTAAGCAAGTGAGGCAAGACCAATCTGGGTATCTTCAAGCGTGCGGTTGTAGCTGTAGGCGGACTGAATGGCGCTATTAAAAGTCAGGCCACCGGCAATTATTCCCGCAAAACGCATGGCCGTTGACATGGCGGAAGACATGGTGCCGTTGACTTCTGACAGGGTGCGCTGATATGTCTTTGAAGACTCACCAAGATTATCAAATCCGGTTTTCACCTGATTCAAAGCATCTGAAGCCATGTTCTTCGCGCTTATTATTATCGAGACCCTGTTTTCCGCCATAATTCAACCCTGTTTTAAAATACTCTCATCTTTGCGTTTATTGCCTGCCTCAACCTGCCGAGGTCTTCCCATATCTGCATACTCAGATCATTGGCCCGGAAAGGAAATCCCCCAAGTCCCAAAAGATGCAGCTTAAAGAGATGCAGAACATATTCATGCGTCGCCGGTCTGTAATGGCACTCATCACAATTTGACCCTGGCCTGCAATTTCTCTCTTTGCGCTTTTCGCCGCATCCTTCGAGCATGAGGGTAATTTCATGCTCAAGATCCTCTATGCTGCTGACAAAGGGCTGGTATCATCACCTTCGGTCACGAACTCGATATCATCCGCGCCCCTGGCAACTCCTGTGCCTTCAAAAACCTGCTGGGCCACTGCTGCAACAACATCAGGCGCAAGCTCCCTTAAAATCCTCTGCCAGTCTTCACGATAACCCTTGTCAGCCTTATCCGCGCTGATTGCCTGGCCTTCATAGCCAAAGGTTCCGGGCTTGAATCCTGTAAGAATTTTAGTGCCGTATTCAATTCTGGTTTGATATACGCGGTTCAAAACCTTCTTGCCCTTGCGCTCAAAAAGTGCAGCCTGATAGCCAGCCATTTCAGAGGCTATTGGTCTGCGGTAATACATTTCATGAACATCGCCGGAAGAACCGTCCTGGATTTCGATTGTATTTTTAGGCGCTGTAAGGTCTCTCATGTATTCAAATCTCCTTTATATGTTTGGCTCTCTGATTCCCCCTTTTCAAAAGGGGCAGGGGGATTTTTAAAACGGTGCGTGCAAAAGCGGCACACACCCTACCTCAATTAAAGCAAAACGATTTTGCCGAACTGCCCGAGAGCGTTGCTGGTTGGTTTTGTGGTATCAACCAATAGTTCGGCTTTCAGATCCTGCTTATTCCAGTCATCATTGATCATGGAAAGGCCCGCAGGATCAAAACTGAGCTTGTAAAGCTCCAGCATCACCTTGCTGCTGTCCACGGTATTGATGCCTTCGAACCTCAGATATCTTTCCGGTATCTGCTCGGTGAACAGGGCCATATCTGTTCGTGCGCCATAGGAATAACTTGCCTTCAATGGTTGGACTATTCCCACCGGAGTCGTCAGATCCAAAACAGTAAAGGCCCCATAAACCAGATCATCAGCCGAGGCGCTGTAGTTGGTACCCGATGTAAGTGTTTTTGGAGTTGCCGAGCTGTCCTTGATCACAAGAGACGAAACCTTCTGGTTTGCAAGCAGATATCTTGAACCCACAACCATCGTATTTGGAAGAACCTCGTCAACAACGCTTGAGCCAGCAACAGTCACCTGTTTGCCATAAAGGGCAAGCGCAAGGTTATCGAGATTAAAGTCCTCCATGGACATCGAAACAGTGCCTTTTTTGGTCTTTATGATTCGTGCGTCCCTAGCCCTGTTACCGGTATAGGACTCGATGTGCTCCATGTTGTCGATTTCAAGGTTAAGCTCCAGATTCGGAGTATTACCAAGAAAAACCATTGCTCCAGGGACTCCCTGGGCGTTTCTTGTGGCGAGGTAAACTTTCCCCTGTCCGCTAAGATACATATACAGCCTCCCTTATGTGTTTATCGCTTCTTTGCCTTCATCCGCCTCGATACACCTTATCGAATGTCCCGGATCTATCTTCTCAAGCCCGGCATCTATGATTTTAGCCACCGGAGAACTCCACGGAATCTTTCCGCCGTTTGCTTTCTTTATCTTCCCGATCCTGCTTGAAATGGTCTCGTCCGGATCGCCTCCGCCGATTGTATTGCCAAGCTGATCCAGGGCTATGAGAACATTCAAGCCCCATTTAGCGACTGTCTTCATTTTCACCTCTTTCAAGTTCTTTTAATCGCCCTGTAAACGGCCATGTAAACACACAGCCCTTGCGCAGGTTTATAAATCACGGGGTATTCCCGTTCTCTTTCAAGTGGCTTCCACCCTGGGATCACATTTTTTCTGTGCAGACTTTCCTTAACCTGCTCAAGCAGGCTATAAACTCCGGGTGATCTTGTATCGCCGCGCATGGCAAACTCCGCGCCCCGTGAATTCTGATCCGCTACAACCAGGGCGACAGAAGCGGCTATTTCATCAGACAGGTTCCTGCTTTCGGAAGAAAGCGCCGACGCCACAACATAGACACATGGAAACAGATCGAGCCTTGCAACCATGTCGGCCAGATCTCCTTCTGTATCGAGCTGGCCGCCGTAAGCATCAAGATTCCTGACACCCGAAGCCTTAAGAGGCGCAAGAGCTTCAAGCACCTTGTCTTCTATGATCTGGAATTCGTGCATTAGCTGTTTCCTTTTGTCAGGTGATGGATAATGATTTCTTCAACATCAGAAACGCCGACCTCTTCCAGGCTCGTTGGCAGGAATTGGCGATCCACCATAAACATTCTGGCCTGATGCGCCCTAATTGATGCCCAAACAGGAAATTTCAACTTTTTGCCAAAAGCCTGGGTCACTTTACGCTGATGAGCCTTTATACTGATCCGTCCATTAAACCCGAACTGATGGATCGCCGCGTATTTCACATTTGTGCCGACAATTACCGAGTTACCGGAAACCTGACTGGTAATACTGTTCTTGAGCCTGCCTTTGTCGGACAAGGTCTGTCCGCCTTCCTTCAAAGCTCTGTCACTTTTTGGCCAGGGCAGCCCTGTAGGAGTTTTTTCAAACCTGAAACTCAGCCTCGCCACAGACACCACATGCTCGCCTATGGATTTCATGGCAGGAGTCAGATCACCGGCCTTTCTTTCCAGTTCGGCCAGCATGGTCTGTATTTTGTCCTTGCCTTCAAGACTGATGTTTATGTTGACTGACATATCCCCATCCCATCGGATTACGAGCAAAGGGCGCTCAAATTAGACCTACATCCTGTCCAGAAAACTGCCTGTGAAAATCTGGGGTCTGGCTGCTACGACCATGCTTCCTGATTCCTGTTCCGTTTCCCTTGCCTCAAGCTCCACAGCGCCTACCCGCACAACCCCTTTGGAAATCTGAGAGAGCATTTCAACCGCTCTTTTGTAGAGATTCTCCCACTTTTCAGGTACTTTTTCGGTAGACCGCCTCATAGACAGGTAGTAGACGGTAATCCGGGCAGACAACGCAGTAACCATCCTCGGCACAGGCTCAAGCGGAGTTTTATATCTACCTGCCAGATATACATCTATCTCGCTGTCTGCCTGTTCGACCGCTTCAACTATAATGGATGCGACTGCCACATCTTCCAGCCCGGCAGCTGCTCCGGAGTCATCACACCACCTGAGCAGAGTTCTTTCGTCGGTCAGTTTTTTCAGATCTTCTGTTGTGCAGTAAGGCATGGTTCACCGTTTTTTTGTAGGGTGCTCAAACCGGAAGGTTTGCGCACCATTCTTGTCTGGTGCGCAGGCACTGCGGCCTGAGCACCCCACGGACTAAACAACCGTCGCGTAAACAACAGCACCCGGCTGAAAGAGAACAGGAAGCGGTCTTGCTTCCACCTTTATCCATTTGCCTGAAGGGTCTTTCTCGTCCCAGGCCTTGGAAAAAAACATGTCCGCGATGTTGCCGGAACCAACTCCGCCACCAGCCTCAAGATCCACCACAGGAGCAAAAAGCTCTGCTGCTATGTCCGCGCCTACGCCAACGATAATAAAAGCGCCTTCCGGTATGAGCGGCTGCCTGTTTCCCGAAGCGTCCTTGTAAGTGCCAAAATACTCCTCAATCTCAAGTCCTCCGAAATTGGTGATTCGGCCTTCGTTGGCAAGCTGGTTCCCGATTGTATATTTCAGAAATTCGAGGGCTTTAGGGTTACCAAGAAGCGCATCCATTGCTTTAGACCCGCAAAACGCATAAAACCTGTCAACCGTGACCTCATCAGATATAACCTTCTTCCATGCCCTGATGTTCTTCATTGGATCGCCAGCGTCATCCCATTTTGCGGTAGATGTCAGAACCGGTTTCTGGGCAGACACAAACCCGTAATCGACGATAACAGCGCCTGACTCATCGACAACCTGACCTGTAAGCGCCTTGACAGCCATGAACTCGCGTGTTCTGTCCACAGATGTCCTCATGTCCATCTGTTCGTCAGCTATGCGACTTTTTAGAAGCTCAGGAGCGGACGCATCACCAAAACCCCGCATTGCGTTGAGGTCGGCCGCCGATATCAACCGCTTTTCAGCAAACCTCGGAGCCTCGCATGTCACGGTTTTGCGGCCTGCCTTGTCAGTGACCTGGGCAGACTCGGTCACCTTGATATTTTTAAGAATTCTTTCGGAGCTTGACTTTATGTCAAACGCGAACCTGTCGGACAGCTCCTGCTTTTTTTTACCGAAAACCTTGTCCAGGACAGTAGTCTTGACAGGTTTGATTTTATTGACGGATGCGGAAATAACCCGCGTTTTGAAAATGTTGTCCATTTGATCCCCCTGATGTAGGGTGCGTGGCGTCCTTCCACGCACCATTGCTCAATGAACGGTGCGTGCAAAAGCGGCACGCACCCTACAGTTTAAACGAAGTAAATACCCTTAGGCTCCAGCGCCAACTTTGCGGCAGCATCAAGCCCTGTCATATTTCTTTCCACATAGACTCCGGCAAAACCAACAACTGCATCAACATCAGCAGACGCAGCAGCCGCAACTTCCAGAAGCACGGCGACCGGAACCTGTGAGCCGTCCGAGCTTCCCGACGCATAAGCCTTGAGTTTACCCGATGCTGTAACACGGCCAAGGATTGTTCCCTGGACAAGATCAGCGCCCGAAGCTATGGTCTTCTTGATTCGGACAGGGTTATCCTTGGCGACAAAAGCCTTTTCATCCTGGGTATACGTTACTAACGGCATTATTTACCTCCTGTAACCCTGGCCGCTATCTCATCGGCCAGCTTCATATCTTCGGAATATTCCTGTTTGTCCGCATCAGCCTTTTCTTCCGGCTTCGCCATTGTCTTGAAAAGAGGGTGAGCAGAAAAGCCCTCGATGAACTCACGGAACCAGACACCAGGCGACACTTTTTTACCTTCTGAAAACTCGTATGTTGCCTCGTTTTCATCAAGTGCGGCCATGAACTCGGCCAGTCCCTGCTTTTCCCAAGCAGGCAGGATCTTCCCGGCTTTAATACCAGCAGAAATAAGCTCATCGATTTCCTTGCGCCTGGTCTTTTTCTGGTTTTCGCTGAATTCGGCGTTCTGTCTGGCAAGCTCAGCCTTGACGGCGTTCGTCGTTTTTTCGGCCTCCAGCCTTGCCGCTTCTGACTCAGCGAGCTTTTTTTCCAATGCTTCTACACTCATATTCGTCTCCTGAAATTCGTATTCAGGGCACTCTTCCGAGCCTGAAAAGGCAAAGTCCTTAAGCCCTTTCACAGCAGGAGGCTGCGCCCCCAGAAAACCGACGTGCCTTAGAAGCATGTCGGGGTATAGCGAGATCGATCTTTTCTTGAACATCCCGGAGTTCACCATTTCAGCAAATTCCGGGGCAACCTGCCTGCATTTAGCGAAGAGTCGGCTTCCCTCTGCCTTCAGGCTTTCAACCCATCCCCAGGCAGGAGCGTTTTCAGCTGGATGCCCAATCACAAGCGGAGCTTCATGGTCTTTCTGGGCATTGTATTTTTCGGCCATGTTCGCAAGGTCGGCATCTGTCCATTCTCTGGATTTGCCGTTCTTGTCCGTGTGAGTCCCGGCACTGAAGATTTCCATCAATTTCTGATCCATTCATCCTCCTTTTCAGCTTGTTACCCCCTTGTTTAACCCGAATTTAAAACCGCTGTAATGGTGACGGTATTCGCCATGATGTCTGATGGATATTCAGGTTATTCAGATCTTGAAATTACAATGAGGCTCCGGACGGAAGGGGCCGGGACATATGGAGGCGACGATGGATTTCGGGAATCATCTACTGGAAATGGCAAAGCTGGCAGCTGCAAAACACGAGCTTGAACCGGCCCTTGTTATCGCTATCTGCGAAGTGGAAAGCGGGTTTAACCCTTTGGCGGCAAGGCACGAACCGTCTTTCAGGTATATTGTGCAGAAATCGGACAAGCCAGCCAATTGCAGCCTTGCCACAGAAATCAATCTCCAGAAGACAAGCTTCGGGATGATGCAGGTCATGGGCGCGACAGCAAGGGATCTGGGGCTTAAAGGATGGATCACTATACTTGTCGATCCTGAAACAGGCCTTGAATGGGGATGCCGTTATTTGAAGCGACAGATGAAAAGATACGAGTCTCTGGGGCTTGATGCCGTAATCGCATCATACAATGCGGGAAGCCCTGTTTATAACAACGGACGGCTCCAGAACCAGGACTATGTGGATAAGGTAAAAGCGGCAATGAAGTAATTCCGACAATATTCCCCCTTTCAAAGGGGGCAGGGGGATTTATGAAAACAAAACAATACATAATCGACAGACTCAAGGAACCTTCAACATGGCGTGGCCTTGTACTGATAGCCACGGCGCTTGGAGCAAAGATAACCCCTGACCAGAGCGAGGCCGTAATAATGGTCGGAATCAGCATCGCCGGACTGATCGGCGTAGTAACGGAAGGATAGACAATGCCACCAGTAGCAATCGAAACATGGCAGCTGATATTATTTCTCGCAGGGCTTCTGATTTCCTTTTTCGGGTTTTCCGCAGCAGTCGGGAAAATACTGCTGGCACAGTCAAACAAGCGCCTGGATGAAAAGTTCGCGGCTTTTGAAACTATCAGGGTTCAGGCCACCAAAAACCTTGAAGACAAATTCACGGCCCTGATGGAGCAGCACAAGGAAGACGCGAAAGGATTACAGGAACTTGAAAAAGAGTTCCTGAGATTCCAGAGGGATCTTCCCCTTGAATATGTCCGCAGGGAAGACTGGATGCGCAACCAGACAATCATAGAAGCCAAGCTCGACGCTCTGGCCCTTAAAATAGAAAACCTCCAGCTGAAAGGATTACGCGAGTGTTAGATCAGGCAAAGACAAGACGTGAACAGATACGCTGGTATATCATTCTCACCCTCAATAACGCCAGACCAATAGGCGCGTACGAGGAAGTCGTTTTATCGACAATACAGGGAATATATCCGGACGCCACAACTATGGAGGTCAGAAAAGAACTTGACTACCTGGCAGACCGCAAGCTCGTGGATCTGATCAGGGAGCCTTCAGGAAGATGGTTTGCAGAGCTTAACCGTCTCGGAGTCGATCTGGCTGAATACACAATCGACTGTGAGCCGGGAATCGCAAGACCTAAAAAATACTGGAGCGGAGCCTGATGCCAAGTCCAAGCGGTGTTGAAAAGTTGCCAAAGGAAATCAAGGAATGGCTGGATATCACCCTGGTAGACAGCAACTTCAGCGGGTACAAACAGCTTGAAGAAGAACTCCGCGAACGCGGTTTCCAGATCAGTAAATCAGCCATTCACAGATACGGGCAGAACTTTGAAAAAAGACTCTCTGTCGTGAAGATGGCAACAGAACAGGCAAAGGCAATCGTAGAAAACACATCTGATGATGAAGGGGCCATGTCAGAGGCTCTGATGAGGCTGGTTCAGGAGAAGATTTTCACCGTTTTGATGGATTTCGAGCCAGACTCTGAAAAGCCAATCAAACTTGACAGCCTCGCAAAAGCCGTGGCCGAACTTGGACGCGCTTCAGTCACCCAGAAGAAATACGCGGCAGAGGTAAGAAAAAAGACAGAAGAAACCGCCGCAAGTGTTGTGCAGACAGCCAGAAAAGGCGGCCTCAGCGATGAGACCGTAGAGCAGATCAAACGCCAGATATTAGGAATTGCGTCATGACAGAAAACGTCGAGACATTGCTTCGATATCAGAAAAAATGGGCTGAAGACAAGTCTGAGGTTGCCATTATCGAAAAGTCGAGACGAACAGGCGTTTCATGGTCTGAGGCTGGAATATCAACACTTGAGGCATCAAGCAAGTCAGGCATGAATGCCTGGTACATAGGCTACAACAAAGACATGGCCTATGAATTCATTCTGTACTGCGCATGGTGGGCAAAGCTCTACAATCTCGCTGCCGGTGAAATTGAAGAAACTGAGGAAGTTTTCAAAGACGGCGATGAAAGCAAGTCCATACTTTCCTTTGTGATCCGTTTTGATTCAGGCTGGCGCATCACGGCTCTTTCATCCAGACCCGCCAACCTTCGCGGAAAGCAGGGCCGGGTTATAATTGATGAAGCGGCTTTCCATGACCAGCTTGGCGAGCTTCTGAAAGCGGCAATGGCTCTCCTGATGTGGGGCGGCAAGGTTCGCATCATATCCACACACAATGGCGTGGATAACGAGTTCAACGAATTAATCAAAGAAGTAAGAGAAGGCAAAAAACCATACAGCCTTCACAGAGTCACCCTTGACGATGCCCTTGAAGAAGGTCTGTACCAGAGAATATGCCTCAAGCTTGGAAAGGAATGGACTCCTGAAGCCGAAGCGTTATGGCGACAGAACCTTATAGATTCCTATGGAGAGGCTGCCGAGGAAGAACTTTTCTGTGTGCCAAGCAGAAGCGGCGGAACATATCTGCCCATAGGCCTAATTGAAGCAAGGGTGAACGCTTCAACTCCGGTGATAAGGATTTCAAGGGACGAAGAATTCGGCAGGCTGCCCGATGAAGCCAGAGCCTTTGATATAAGATCATGGTGCGAGGAAGAACTCCAGCATCATGTCAGGGCCATATCAGATCATCCCCAGGTGTTTTTCGGGGCCGACTTTGCCAGATCCAGCGACCTTACAGTTATCTGGCCTCTAATAAAAATGCAGGATTTCAGGCTTAAAACGCCTTTTGTCCTTGAAATAAGAAACATGCCTTTCCGTCAGCAGGAGCAGATCCTCTTTTATTTTCTGGACAAACTGAAGGGTTTTGCAGGCGGCGCAATGGACGCAAGGGGCAACGGCCAGTATCTGGCAGAAGTCGCTGCCCAGAGATACGGATTCTCCCGCGTCATCCAGACCATGCTTTCAGAAAAATGGTATCTCGAAAATATGCCTCCCCTGAAAGCGGCGCTTGAAGACGGAACAATATACGACATGCCAGCAGACAGGGACATTCAGTCAGACCTGAGAGCGTTCAAGGTTGTGCGGGGTGTTGCAAGAATACCGGATCAGCGAACCAGTGACAAGGATGGCAAAAAACGCCACGGAGACGCAGGTATAGCACTTGTAATGGCAAACCATGCCGCAAGAATATGTTCCGGATTCGACGACAATATAATTTCAGGAATGAAGAGGGAAACCTCCCGCTATCTGGACAGAATGTAGGGTGTGTGGCGTCCTTCCACGCACCATTTTGGCAAATATTTGCAAGACCGCCCCAGAGGCGCGCAAACGCCTTTAAAAAACAAAACACGGCCACATATATCAGCAAGGGCCAGTAAATAGTTTTTAAACACCTTCTAAACACCTTTGCGTCGATTTATTTCGAATGATCGAACCACCAAAACAGTCAGGCGAAACAGGAGCAGGACAAGAATGAAGCTTTTCGACCGTTTCAGAAAAAACCAATCCGGCAAGATAACCGCTTTTTCAGAGGCTGAAAAGATAGACCGGAGTCGCCTATCCGAAGAAATAGCCTCGCGCCCTCATGCCTGGGACTGGTCAGGATCGCTCGGACTTCTTCCTGATCCGGATCCTGTGCTCAGAAAACTTGAAACAGGAGACGAAATCCTTGAATCCCTGACTGCGGACGGCCATCTGATCAGCGTCATACAGTCCAGAAAAGCCAAAACCATAAGCAGGGAATTCAAATTCGAGCCTGGCCGCGTCGAAGGCGAAAAGCCAGGCCCACAGGCTGAAAAGCTGCTCTCTGATTTCAAGGCGGATCTTGAACGCATCGATCTTGATATACTCATTTCAGGAATCCTTGACGCTCCGCTTTACGGCATGACGCCCATAGAAATCATATGGGACACTGGCAATTCCCCCTTTCAAAGGGGGGCAGGGGGATTAAGAATCACAAACCTCAAATGCCTTCCTGCCCGCTGGTTCGGCTTTGATGACGAAAACAATCCAAGATTCAAGTCCATATATAATCAGTGGATGGGAGAAGAAATCCCCTTCGGCAAGTTCGTATTTGCCCGGCACTATCCGACATACGACAATCCATACGGCTTAAGGCTTCTTTCCCGCTGTTTCTGGCCAGTAACCCTTAAAAAAGGCGGGCTGAAATTCTGGTCCGTCTTGGCTGAAAAATACGGAATGCCCTACCTGATAGGAGAATACAGACAAGGTGCGCCCCTTTCCGAACAGAATGAAATGCTGAACAAACTGTTCTCGATGGTTCAGGATGCCTGCGCAGTAATCCCTTCAGGCGGCACGGTCAAAATACTCGAGACAGCATCAAAGGCATCAGCCGACATCCACAAAACCCTTGTGGAAACAATGAATGCCGAAATTTCCAAGATTATCCAGGGCCAGACCCTCACAACAGAAATGGGCAAATCAGGATCGTACGCTGCCAGCAAGACACACAAGGATATCCTGGACGATTACAGACAGGCTGATCAAAAGCTCGTTAAGACCGTATTCGAGGAAATAGCCTGGCTTTACGGACAGATAAACGCACCCGGCGTTCCAACACCAATCATGATCTGGCAGGACGAAGAAGACCCGAAAAAGGATTTTGCGGAACGTGACAAAAGCCTTTTTGACGCAGGCGTAAATTTCACCAAAACCTATTATATGCGCCAGTACGGCCTTAATGATGATGATTTTGAACTCATACAGACGGACGTAGGTCGTGCTGAGCCTAAGCGAAGCCCGACAACAGGCTCCAGGCAGGCAGAATACGCCGAACCGAAAGCAAACGGAGAACCCGCAAGCATTCCCACTTCCAAAGGGGGCAAGGGGGATTTCACTCCAAACCAGCAATCCATAGAAAACCTTGCTGACAAAGCCATACAGCAGGCGGCCGACGCCATGAAATCAAACGAGGACAAGATCCTCAACGCGATCATGGAGTCAACATCATATGAAGACGCGATCCAGAAGCTTCTGGAGCTTTATCCGGATCTCGACATAGACGGCCTCGCAGGAAGCCTTGAAAGAGCAATGCTGAGTGCCGGTATTTTTGGACGCTGGACAGTTCAAAAGGAATCTTCCGCAAAAGGGGAAATGTAATGCTCAACCTCGAACCATTAGCAATGCAGGAAGCCGTGGACTTCTGGAAAAGCAAGATCCTGATGTCTCCATCGGATTACAGAAATCTTTCCGAAGAGGCAAAAATCAGGGCATTTGCAGTTTCTGGCATTGCAAGGGGAGCGGAGCTTGAAACTGTCTTTAACTCCATTTCAAGGGCCATTGAAACCGGCACAACTTTTGATGATTTTAAACGGGAGTGCGCTTCAATATTCGAGCGCCGTGGATGGACGGGCCTCGGAGCCTGGCGAATCGACAACCTGTTCAGAACCAACATCCAGACAGCCTACAACGTGGGCAGATACAGGCAGATGATGGAAGTGGCGGATGACAGGCCATACTGGATGTATGACGCGGTAAACGATTCAAGAACAAGACCGGCACACAGGGCAATGGACGGTAAGGTTTACAGATACGACAACCCTGTATGGGACACATGGTATCCGCTGAACGGCTTCAGGTGCAGATGCTCTGTTACTTCTCTTTCCGAATCCCAGGTCAGGCGCATGGGCCTGAATGTCGAAGAAGGAGACCCCACAAACACGCTTGTGGAAACCAGAGACCACAGAACAGGCAATGTCATGCCAGCATTCCAGCTTATTCCTGATCCTGGGTTCTCATATAATCCCGGAAGATCAGCGTGGGGCGGGATTGTAGACAATTCCATGACAAGCTCAAGGAATATGCTCCACACCATGCCAGATCTGCGCGGACATGCTGATTACAGGCTCCCGGCAGTACGAAACATGGCAGGGCTTCCTGAATTGCCGGAGCTGCTACCTGATATATCATCATTAAAAGCCGAAGGTCTGACCAATTCACAAGTTGAACAGTTTTACAGGAATGAATTTCAAACGGCTTTCGGGATTACCAAGGGTGAAGAAGCCATACTGACCGCACCAGATGGTGAATCTGTAATAATCAGCGAGAGAATCATTCAGGGCAAAGGCGGAAGGGTGAAAATAACAAAAGGAGACCGAGGGCAGTACATCCCTCTTTTCCACGACACGGCATCAAGCCCTGATGAAGTATGGCTCACACCTATGAAAGATGACAGCGGAAAGATACTGCTGAGACGCAGGCAATTCAAGTTCTGGCGGGGCCAAAATGAAAACGTGTCAGGGTTCGCGGTTCTGGATTTCGACAAAGGAGTATGGACAGGAGTCAGTATTTACGATGTTCAGGACAGCCAGGAACACCCGGTGGATATGGAAAACCTACTCGATGGGCCTTTGGGGTACAGACGAGGCTTGCTGCTTTATAAAAAGAAAAAGGCGTGACCTCTGCCTTTCCGGATCTTGGGGCTAATTGCCCGTCGCCCCTGCGGTGCAGATATCCGCAGGGCCATAAACAACCCCCTTAGTCCCGGCGTCACGCCTCATTATTAATAACAATAAACCATGTGTCGAAATTTGTAAAGAATCGGCGCAAACCCCAAATAATGGAGGGATAAATGGCAAACGAGAACAAGTACAAGGAATTTCCAGTGGATGGAAACAACAAGCCCATCCACTCAAGCACAGAACGCAAATTACTGACCCTGAACGGCGATGGATCTTGGAAAGATGTGATTGTTCCGGAAGGGGTTGAATGCAAGGCAGTAATGGTCGTTGTCCACACGATGGACTCGGCAAACTACGGGAACTTTTTGCCACCTGGAGAATACCACTATTTTCCGGGAACCGACACCAACCCAACCGAATGGATACCGATGCAAAGCGGCCCACAGCCATGGGCAGGCAAAGAGACAACAAACCTGGGCAAGGTTCGTGCGGCAGCAGGCAAGATATCTATTTTGTTTATGACTTAAGGCGGGAACCATGTTTGATACATTGGATTACAGTGCTTTCAAAACCGGATATGGCGGCAAACAGATAAAAGAATCAGCTGCGTTCGCTATGGATATCCGTCCGGGGCAACCGCTCAGGGACAGGGTTAGTGGCGTTGAAGCTATCTGCAATATCCCGGGAGATCGATGGGGGGTTGTTAATGGAATAGTAACCAGGATTCCGGCCTACAAACCAGCTGTAGTGGACGGTGGCCTGAGAAATTATCCAGCTTTTACACAGGTCTTACGAAAGAGCAGGACGCTAACAGACGCT
>NZ_AUEY01000085.1 GCF_000426225.1 Desulforegula conservatrix Mb1Pa | reverse complement strand
TCACAAGTAATCTTCCCTTTTCCAAATGGGAGCAGATTTTCAAGGATCCCATGACTACCGCCGCTGCCATTGACAGACTTGTACATCATAGCATCATTCTTGAACTTAACTTGCCAAGCTACAGGCTGGAAAAGTCAAAACAGAAAATTAACGAGGAAAAAAGTGAGGAAAATGCGCCTTAAATTAGGAAACTGGATCGGGAATTATAACTGTCGCTGACACGGAAAAATAATTGTCGTTGATCATAAGGGGGCAATGAGTTCTGCCTTGAAATTGGACCTAAAATCAGAGAAAAGAAAAGCATGGTTTCCGTTTCACATACAGTTACATGGATCCTCTGGAGGAAGGCTGCACAGTCAGTCTAAGTCAATCCGTTGATTGAGGAAGGAAGAAAAACACTGATTGAGGTGCCTTTTTCAAGCTCGCTGCTTATCGTTATAAAGCCACCATGATTTCTGATAATGCCGAATGCTGTTGTCAAACCAAGGCCGGTATTTTGACCATTGTCGCTGGTTGTAAAAAAGGGGTTGAATATTCTTCTTTGTGTTATTTCGTCCATTCCGAGACCGGTATCTGTAACACAAATTCTTATATACTCTCCTGGTCTTGCCCTAAATATGCTTGCCCTCTCTTCTGTGCAAACAGTTTTTTCGGTTGTGATTGTCAGTTTGCCGCCGGAAGGCATAGATTGGCAGGAATTTGTCAGAAGATTTAGTAATACATTATCTATCTGGGATACATCACAATTTGCATGACAGTCTTCGGATGTTAAAGATAAAATGAGCTCAACATCTGGTCTGGTACTTATAAAACCGGCCGCATTCCTTCTGAGAAGTGAGTTGATATCAACGATGGAAAGACAGGAAAAACCAACATCTGAAAAAGAGAAACCAAGCATCTGCTTTGTAAGTGAGGCGCCTCTTTCTACCTGCTCCTCTATGCGTTTTAAATATTCATAGTTTTTGGATTCACTGTTCATGTCGAGCTGCAACAAAGACAAATAGCCCTGAATGCTCATCAAAAGATTGTTAAAATCATGGGCAATACCACCCGCCATTGTTGCAACAGCTTCAAATCTTTGTGCCTGCTGTAGCTGTTCTGAAAGAATGCGCTTCTCATTTTCAGCGTTGATTCTTGCTGACGCGTCTCTACAGATGCCTCTGAAACCAAGCGGAAACCCTGTTTCGTCCTTCAGGAGCCCTGACGAAACCTCAAAAATGGCTGTGGAACCATCTTTTTTTATAACTTCAAAATTTGATATTTTTGATGGTTTACCTGTTCTGAATATTTCGCTGTAAACTGCAAAAAGCTGATCTGCTGTTGCCTGTGTAGTATATGTTCTGAAGTTGAGACCATACAGTTCATTTCTTGATATGCCGGTAATCTCCGCAATGCACTCATTGCAGTAAGTCAGATTGCCTTTTATGTCGAGTTCGAAATAGCCTTCTTCAAAATTTTCAAAAATATCGTGATATATTTTAAGAATGTTTTCACATTTATTGCTTTTGGCTTCTTTAAGCAAAAAAACAGAGGCTATCTCATGGTTGGATGTCAGCACAGGAAAATAGAAAAGCATTTTATTATCATTAAGATATTTTCTTGATGTTGAAAAATCATCTCCTGAATTGCTGAATTGGAAGAGTACTTCATCAACAAAATTCTTAATGCACGAGTCAGTATACTCATTAAGCCAGCCAGCCGTGGATACCAGGAGCTGTCTGTTTGAGTCAAATATGGCCGCAGCAATTGAAGCTTCAGACATCAGAATATCAATAATTCCATTCATCAGTTTAATATCCGTAAACAAAGGTGAAGGGCTGGGAAATATCATAAAAAATCAAAACCTGATGCCGTTTCTTTTATAAATCTTGTGAACTCTGCTGGTCAAGCCGCAAACTATTTCATAGTTAATTGTGCCTGAAAGGCGTGCAAGCTCATTTGCCGATACTTCAGAATCAAATTGCTTTCCAAAAACGACGACTTCATCTCCAATTTTAGCATCAGGAACATCTGTGACATCAATCATTGTGAGATCCATGCACACTCTTCCAGCCACAGGGACTTTTTTCCCCCTGACAAGCATGTGGGCCCGTGAAGAAAAAAGCCGACTATAGCTGTCTGCGTAACCAACCGGGACAGTAGCAATGAGCCTTTCTGAGTCAGATTTCCATGTGGAGCCATAGCTTACCAGAAAATTTTTTGGAATTATTTTGAGATGTATAATCCTGCTTTTAAGAGACATCGCCGGAATTATATCAAGATCAATACTGGGATCTGCAAATGGGCTGAGGCCGTAAAAAGCTATCCCTGCTCTAACCATATCCAGGTGTGTGGAAGGATGTCTGAAAATAGCGGCACTGTTTGAAGCGTGTCTGATTGGAAATGCAACCCCATTTGATTCGAGCTTAGAGAGCAGGCGAATGAATGTACTATGCTGTGATTCTGTATATGACGTGTCCGGCTCATCTGAGGTCGCAAAATGTGTGAATATCCCTTCAAAAAATATATTTGGGAGTTTAGCTGTTTGCTTTATCGCCTCAACATCTTTTTCCCCAAAGTCCCAAAAATTATGCTCGGTTGAAAATTCTGAGGGAAGAAGTCCAATACGCCCCATCCCTGTGTCGATTTTAAGATGGGCCCTGACTCTGCGATTCTCTCTTACAGCAATATCTGAAATTCTTTTTGCTGTTTCATGACTTGCTACCGTTATTGTAAGGTCATTTTCAGCTGCAAGAATTACATCATCCTGACCAGCCGGACAGAATACAAGAATGGGTATGGTTATACCTTCCTGTCTGAGTCGTATACCTTCTTCAATTCTTGCAACCCCTAAAAAATCAGCACCAATTGATTGTGCGTGTCTTGATACCTCAACGGCTCCATGCCCATAGGCATCGGCCTTGACAACAGCCATAAATTTAACGCCAGGGCTGAGCCTGGCTTTCACTTTTTTTATGTTATGGCTTATTGCGTCAAGATCAATCTCAGCGAACAAGCAGGGATCTTTTTGTATGTTTGATGATAGCATGAAGTTCTTTATCTGAAATGCTGAAAAAACACTGAATAAATAATAATTTGGCCATCTTCTTCATAATTGATGAGGGGCTTTGCGTAAAGATAAAACTGAATAAAAACAATAAAAAGGCAGCGCTTTTTAACAAAAAGCGCTGCCTGTAAAAAACTTAAATATGATTGAGTCGCAAAAAGTCTAAAATTGGCTTAAGCGTCATGCCGGACTTGATCCGGCATACATTAATTTCAGCCACTTCTGGATTCCGGCCTGCGCCGGAATGCCGGACGACTAAATCAGTTCGATGGCACATGCCATGGCGACACCACCACCACCGCAGAGAGTAGCAAGACCAAGTGATTTATTGCGTTTTTTGAGTGCGTGCAGAAGGGTGACAACAATTCTTGCTCCAGTTGAGCCAACCGGATGTCCAAGCCCGATGCCTGATCCGTTGACATTGGTTTTGTCAGGATCGAGGCCAAGCTGGCGCTCGCAAGCAATATATTGCGCTGCAAAAGCCTCATTTACTTCCACAAGATCAAAGTCGTTTATCTTGAGTCCGCTTCTTTTCTTGAGATCATCCACAGCAGGAACAGGAGAAAGTCCCATTACCGCAGGGTGGCATCCGCCCATACCAACAGCCTTGATTCTTGCAAGCGGCTTAAGGCCTAATTCTTTTGCCTTGTCAGCTGACATGAGGATGAGGCCTGTTGAACCGTCATTGAGACCACTCGCGTTTCCAGCGGTAACTTTTCCTATTTTAGGAACAAATGCCGGAGGCATATTTTCAATATCAGCCACAGTCAGTCCGGCTTTGAAATGTTCGTCTTTCTCAAACATTATTGAAGGCTTTTTTCTCTGCTTGATTTCAACGGGAACTATTTCATCAGCAAAATCACCTTCCTTGGTGGCTCTTTCTGCCCTGTTGTTGCTTCTTACCGCAACTTCATCCATTTCTTTTCTTTCAATTCCGAGATGCTGAGCCACAAATTCTGCTGTATGACCCATTATGTATGGTTTGCCTTTGAACATGCTGAGAGGTGCTTCTTCAGCATTCACAGGGCCGGTTTCAGGATGAGGAATAATATGAGAGCCGCAGTGGAGTCCGCGGATAAGAGCATCAACCATCTGGCTGTCCTGGAGTCTTGCGCCCCAACGAGCAGCAGGAAGAACATAAGGAACGCTTGTCATATGTTCCATTCCGCCTGCGAGTATTACATCTGACATGCCTGCCTGGATCATTGCCATACTTGAAATGATGGACTCCATGCCTGAAATGCAGACTCTGTTGATGGTAACGGCAGGTACGGTATCCGGGATTCCGGCAAGAAGTGCGCTGATTCTTGCAACATTAAGAGCATCTGTCGGGCCCATGCAGCAGCCATAACGGACGTCATCAATTATCGCGGGATCAATACCTGCTCGCCTTACAGCTTCCTTCATTGTGACGCTTCCAAGCTCGGCACAGTTGATATCTTTAAGGCTTCCACCAAAGCCGCCGATGGCTGTACGGCATGCAGATACTATAACTACGTCTTTCATCAAAGCACCTCTCAGTAAATTAAGTTTTATGATTTTGCTTGTAAACAAGCGTTTTTATAAATAAGCATATTTTCTTTTATTTACACTTACAACATCTGTCAAAGCATAAATATTGATTTTTGAGAAGATTAACAAAGTTCATTGGGATAAGAAATAGTGCGAAAGACGTATGATGGTATTTGGCTCCTACGCACCATGGATACTTTTTCCTCCAGAGAGAATTATCTTTTGATAAGCTTGGCTACGTGGGGCGCTATGATGGACGCCATTCTGTCAAATTCTTCATTGTCCATTTCATTTGCAGTATCCTTCATATAGTTTTGATCAAGCCCGCTTTTTTTTGATAATTTTTGAACAGCATAAACAGGTGCGCCCTTCACAAGGCGGGCTATTTCTTTGGCTATTTCTTCGGAAATAAAAGGCTTTGCGCACGTTGTTCTGAATTCATACGGGATGCGTCCCTTTTTTAAAACAGAGATACTTTTCAAAATCTCTTCGGAATAGTCATGGGCAGAAAGAAGCGGAACATATGATTTGGGCAGAGTCTTGATGTCCATTGCAACATAGTCAACAAGGCCAGCTTCGATGAGATTTGCAAGGATATCAGGTCTTGTTCCGTTTGTGTCCATTTTAACCGAATAACCAAGGAGCTTCACTTTTTTTGCAAAATAAGCAAGTTCGCTTTGAAGAGTCGGCTCTCCGCCGGTTATTACAACTCCGTCTATTAATCCCTTTCTTTGTTCAAGAAATGACAGAACGGAATATTCACTGACTTCCAGAGAGCTTTCCGGTTTATACCTTATTAAATCAGGATTGTGGCAGTAGGGGCATTTCAGGTTGCAACCATATGTGAAGACCACGCTGCTGATTTTACCTGGATAATCTATGAAAGAGTTTTTAAGAAATCCACCGAAAAGCATCATTACCTCTTAAAATAAAACAGCGCGCTTTTAAGGCGCGCTGTTTTATTTATCAATTCAGAATTATATTAAGAAACCTTGAATGTCTTTCTCATGGAAAACTCAATCTGTTTGCCGTTATTCCACTGGTTGACAGGCCTTAGATACCCGACAACCCTTGAGTAAACTTCAGTTTCTGTTGAGCATACGGAGCAACAGGTTTCTTCTCCCGCTATATATCCGTGGGATGGGCATACGCTGAATGTCGGTGTCACGGTAAAATATGGTAGCCTGTAGTTGGACGCTATTTTCTTAACAAGATTCTTGGTTGTTTCAATGTCAGATATCTCTTCTCCGAGAAAGACATGAATTACAGTACCACCTGTGTATCTTGTCTGAAGTTCATCCTGAAGATCCAGGGCTTCGAATATATCATCAGTGTAGTTTACGGGCAGATGGGTCGAATTCGTATAAAAAGGATCGCCGCCGTTTTTGAATTCTTCTTCATTGGCGCATATAATTCCAGGGAATCTCTGCTTGTCGAGCATTGCCAGACGATATGAAGTTCCTTCAGCAGGGGTGGCTTCGAGGTTGAAAAGATCGCCCGTGTTTTCCTGAATCTGCTCGAGACGGGTTCGTATGTGTTCCATAACCCTCATGGCAAAGTCATGTCCCTTTTTAGTGGAGATATCCGCATCAAAAAAGTTCAGACATGCTTCATTCATGCCGTTAATGCCTATGGTGGAGAAATGGTTCTTCCAGTATATCCCGAATTTTTCCTTGATATCCCTGAGATAAAATTTTGTATAGGGATATAGATTGCCGTCCGTAAATTTTTCAAGAACCTTTCTTTTGATTGAAAGGCTGTCTTCGGCAATGCTGATAAGATCGTCAAGACGCTTGAAAAACTCTTCTTCAGTATTTGCAAGGTAGCCGATTCGCGGCAGATTTATTGTTACAACGCCTATAGATCCTGTAAGGGGATTCGCGCCAAAAAGACCACCGCCTCTTTTCATCAGCTCTCTGTTATCAAGCCTGAGACGACAACACATGGATCTTGCATCTTCAGGAGACATGCCTGAATTGATGAAATTTGAAAAATAAGGAATTCCGTATTTGCCGGTCATCTTCCATACTGGATCAAGATTTGGGTTATCCCAGTCAAAATCCTCGGTTACATTGTAGGTCGGAATCGGAAATGTAAAAACGCGGCCTTTTGCGTCACCTTCCATCATGACCTCAGCAAATGCCCTGTTTATCAAATCCATTTCAGGCTGATAATCAGCATAAACCGTATCCTGGATCTTTCCGCCTATAATGACCGGAGAATCCTTCAAAGTGGAAGGCACATTCAGATCCATGGTTATGTTTGTGAAAGGAGTCTGAAAACCGACTCTTGTTGGAATATTTATGTTGAATATGAATTCCTGAAGAGCCTGCTTCACGTCTTTATACGAAAGATTATCGTACCTGATAAAAGGAGCAAGCAGGGTGTCAAAATTTGAAACAGCCTGGGCACCAGCAGCCTCTCCCTGAAGCGTATAAAAGAAGTTTACAAGCTGGCCAAGCGCTGAACGGAAATGCTTAGGAGGCGAACTCTCAACTTTTCCAGCCACTCCTTTAAAACCCTGGGACAGAAGATCCTGAAGATCCCAGCCCACACAGTACACCGAAAGAAGGCTAAGGTCATGAAGATGAATATCTCCGTCTTTGTGCGCCTTTCTTATGGTCGGAGTGTAGATTCTGTTAAGCCAATATTCCGCAGTAATATCTGAAGAAATATAATTGTTCAGACCCTGAAGAGAATAGCTCATATTGCTGTTTTCTTTTATTTTCCAGTCCATCTTACCGATGTAGCTGTCAACAAGATCAGCGCTTATTTTTGTGGTAATATTTCTAATCTGGGTTCTCTGCTCGCGGTAGAGAATATACGCCTTGGCTGTTTTATGGAAAACAGAGTCAAGGAGAACCCATTCAACGATATCCTGTACGTCTTCAACGCCCGGAGTGTCGCCAAGACGCATTTCCTTGACAAGTGTCAGAACGCGCAGGGTTAGCTTTTTTGCCTCTCTGTCGGCAAATTCTCCACTGGCTTTGCCAGCTTCAAGGATGGCTCTTGTAATCTTTGATGAGTCGAAGTCTACTATCTGGCCATTGCGTTTTTTGATCTTTTCAAACAAGGAAACACCTCTTCTTGCTTTTTTGAATATTAGTATCCAGGCCGTACAAGGGGATTATTAATCTGCTTGGCGAACATTTACAGCCTGCAATTTATTGCGGTTATTGATTTGAACTTAAAATAGTCAATATATGGTAATGTGTCAACATAAAAAACCAATATATTGTGTATTTAGTATTTGGACCGGGCCTGGCAAAAAACCAAGAAAAATCAAGGCATAAACGCTTTTTGAGTCAAAACTGGCAAGTCGTTACCATATTACAACACACTATATATTGTGGCACTTGCAGAAAAACCACCAACTTCAAGCTAATAGATATCGGGCTTATATGGTTTCCCAAGAGAAGTTGGAGCATCTCCTGACAATTTTGAAAGCAGTTTTTTTAGAACAGGCCTGTCCTCGGCCCAAGCCGAAATCGCTTCATTTTTCGGAAGATTGATGATGATAAGTGTGAAAATCATGAGCGGAAACGGAGCCACCTGGAAAACCTGGGCAGGAATGCCCGGAAACCATCCCTGGAACTGAATGCCCAAAACCTGAAGCAGCGAGAAAAAATATGCTCCGGCTGCAGCCTTAACTGGATTCCATCCTCCGAAAATAACAAGGGCAAGGGCGATCCAGCCCGTGCCTTCGCATCCCTGGGGTTGTCCCCAACCTGCTTTTACTGCAAGGGAAAATGAAGCGCCGGCAAGCCCTGTGAATATGCCTCCAGCAGCAGAACACAGAAGCTGGATCTTTCTTGGATCAAAACCTCTGACAAGGGCCGCCCGTGGCTCTTCGCCAACGGCTCTAAGCTTAAGTCCGGGTCTTGTTTTGTAGATGAACATCCATACTACAAAAATGGAAAATAGACCGAGGTAAACCGTAACATTATGATTAAATAGGACATCGCCTATAAAAGGAATATCCTTCAGAAACGGCAAAGGAAGATGAGGCGCCTGCGGCCCCTGGATTCTTGAGAACGGTGATCCGATGAAATACGCGAGGTCTCTTGTCATCAGCGCAAGTACAAATCCGACCGCCACCTGGGACTGACCGAGATAAACGCTGAAAAAAGCCACGACTATTGAAACAGCGGCTCCTGCAAGGGCCGCTGCAGCGAATCCGGCAAATATACTTCCAGTGGTGCTCGCAACAGCAAAGGCGACCATGGCAGATAAAAGAATTCCACCGTCCAGAGACAGATTTATCACCCCGGCTTTTTCAGTTATTGTTTCACCTATGGCAGCAAGGACAACTGGCGCAGCACCAGCAACCACCATTGAAAGAAGTATGACAATATCAAAACTGTTCATTACACCTTTTCCTTATTCAATTTCCAGGCATGCCAAGCTTGTACCGCGAGGGTTGAAAGCACCAAGGCTCCCTGTATAACACCTGCGAGGGACGAATCAATCTTCATGACCATTGGAAGCTGTATTGCACCAACATTCAGACATGCAAAGAAGAATGCCACAAATGGAGAAACCCAGGGACTGAAATTTGAGACCATGACCACAAGAAGGGCAAGATATCCGTATCTGCTTGAAATTGTTGGAATGAGGCTGTGATAAACGCCCGTGACCTGAAAAAATCCCGCAAGACCGGCAAAACCGCCTGCAAGGAGCATGGCAAGAAGCATATATGCAGAAATATTTATTCTGTACATATGAGCAGCTCCTGGATTGCATCCCATTGCCTTTAGTTTCAGACCGGCCCTCGTATATATAAGGAATACGGCGGTAAAAATAATGGCTGCAACTGTTCCGGCAAGGCTTATCGGAGAAATTCTGAAAAATGCGGAAAAAGGAAGCCAGAACTCCTGGGGAAGCATTTCTGTTCCGCTCATTGACGCTATCCCCGGCCTTTTCCATGGCCCAAAAATAAGCCACAATATGAGCCCCTGGGCCACAAAATTCATGCCCAGGCCAGCGAATATTTCATTCACTCCGCTTTTTATTTTAAGGTATCCAGAAACAAAAGCCCATACAGCGCCGCCGATAACCGCAGCCAAAGCCGCAGCAGTCATCATGAGCAAGGGATTGGCCGCCGTCATGTCCAATCTGAACACCGCCGTTGCGGCAATGGCACCCATCACCACCTGCCCTTCAACGCCTATATTCCATAATCCAATGCGGAAGGTGTAAAGAAGACCGCACGCGCAAAGGGTCATGGGAATCCAGGCCTGAATCACCTGTCCAAGCTTTGCCTTTGATCCCAGCGAGCCTTTGAAAATCTGGATATAGGTCTCAAGGGCAGGCGCGCCTGAAAGAATTATCACAATTGTTGTGAACGCAATTGCAAGGGCTATGGTGATCAGAGATTCTTTTATTTTTTCAGCTTTTTCATTCATTTAAATATTCCGTCTTATTTATTTCCGGCTCATATTTTTCCGGCAATGGCCTTTCCGATTTCCTGGGATGACGCTCCATCGGTCTGAACATCCATTATAATTTTCCCGTCAAAAAAGACCATAACTCTTGAGCTTATGCTCATGATTTCGTCTATTTCAGGCGAAGAAAAAGCAATGGCCGTCCCCGTGCTTCTTGCGTATTCAGTCAGGATTGACCAGACCCAGTTGGCGGATTCCACATCAAGACCCCTCGTGGGATTCTCAAGGAGCAGAAGCTTTGGCGTATCCGGAAGAAGTGACAGCATGAATCTCTGCTGGTTGCCGCCTGAAAGCGATTCAACAAGGGAGGCTGGATTGCCCTTGATTCTGAATTTTCGGATTTTCTCATGGGCATCTTCGTTTGCCGACTTTTTATTGATAAATACAGAATTCCCGGCTCCGTTGAGGGCGCAGTGCTCTTCAATGGACATCCCCGGTATCAGACTCTCTACAAGCCTGTTTGTCGGCAAAAAAGAAATGCCTGCGTCCTTGAACTCGGAAACTTTTTTTCCTGTAAGGTTTTTTCCATCAATTGAAATTCCACCCTTGAAAACTTTTTTGACTCCTGAAACAGCCCTTAAGAATAATTCCTGACCGCTTCCCTCAAGCCCCGCAAGACCGACGATCTCACCCGAATTGATGGTCATTGTACAGCCTTTGAGTCCGGTTCTTCCACCAGAAGCATGGATATCTGCCACAGAAAGAATTTCTTTTGTTGAATTGACAGCAGGCTTTGGAGGAAGAGACGGCAGCGCCTCAAACATCATTGCAAGAATACCGGAAGTATCAAAAGGAGCTTCCATTTCACCGCTAATTCGTCCTTCACGCAGAACAGTCACCCTGTCGCAGAGAGCTTCAACATCCTCAAGTTTATGGGATACTATGACTATGCTGTCGCCCTGTCCAGCCAGCTTCTTCAGAGCGTCAAAAAGAACTGCTTTCTGTTCGTTTGATATTCCCGTAGTCGGTTCATCAAGTATTATTGTCCTGGCTCCAGATGAAATAAGCCTTACCATTTCAAGCTGCTGTCTTTCTCCCACAGTCAAAAGCCTTAGCTGCTTGGAAGGATCAATATTGAATCCAAGATTCCTGCATATTTCAGAAAACTGGTTTTTCTTTTTTGACACAGACAGAAAAAAGCCGTGATCCTGACCAAGTATGAAATTTTCAAGAACAGAAAGCTGGGGAAAATCCATGGGATCCTGATAAAGCATGCCAATACCCATTGCGGCGGCATCAGCAGGCTTCAAAAAATCTGCGTCTTTTCCGTCGACAATGATAGTGCCGCCTGATTTACGGATATAACCTGAAAGGATTTTCATCAGTGTGCTTTTACCGGCACCGTTTTCACCCAGAAGACCGTGTATGGACCCTTCCTGAATAGAAAAGGTTATGCCGTTATTGGCTTTAACCTTGCCGTAAATCTTGCTTATATCTTTAAGGTCTATTCGCATGTGCTCACTGTTTTCTAAAAATATTCAGGCTGCATTCAGGATAACCCGATGCAGCCTGTATTAATTTTTTTGAGGGCGGATTCTTTTAATCCCACCAGATTATTTCGCGCTGCTCTGGCCTGTCATGCCCTGAAGCATCTGTGGCATATACCAGAGTTTTTTATCCTCAGCCTTTTCTCCATCTTTAAGAAAAACTGTTCCATCCTGGAAATTGAGAGGACCCTTGAAAAGATCCACTGCACCTGCTCCAAGATCCTTGGTGAACTTGTCCAGCGCCTTTGAAGCTTCGGGCGACAGGGCCGCACCGCCAGCATAACCTATGGTCGAGGTTTCAGGATTGTTTATGTTTGCCCAGTCCGGGCCTGCCCATACCCATTCCTGCTTCCATGTGCCCTTCATGGCCATTTCCGCAAAATAAAGCATCTTGGGGCCCCAATTATAATAAGGAACGCCAAGGCAGGATTCAGGAGCCGAAGAGCAAGCCCCCTTGAAATCGTATGGAATTGCCCACGCCTGCTTGCCTTCTTTTCTCTTCTGGCTTGCCACAGTAAGTGCTTCTGTTGTGTCTATCCCTGAAATCACGACATCAGAGCCTGATGAAAAGAAGTTCTGGCTAACCTGGGTCGGATCTGCGGTTACTCCCGGAATATTGAACCAGAAGCCTATCCATTTAACATCGAATGAAAGATCCTTTGGATTCTTTTTGAGAACATTTTCCCATGCGTATTTTGCACCAAGATAACATGCAGAGGCAAGGCGTCTTGTCTCTTCATTCACAAGCGGCCCAAGATATCCTATTTTGCCTGTTTTGGTTGTCATGGCCGCGCTGAAACCTGCCATCATTGCTCCGTATTCCATTTTGCCCATGAGATTGCTTAAGTTTTTCGGGGCTTTTCCAGTCATTACGTCATCACCGGAAATATGCAGAAAATAAACATCAGGATGCATCTTAGCTGCTTCACGAACGCCATCTTTCATGTCATCAGAATTGGCAACAATGAATTTTGCGCCCTTTTCCACCATGTCATCAACAAGCTGGGGGATCGTAACTCCCGGCCTGTCAGCAGGATTGACCTTGTCTATATAAATCATCTTTGCGCCGGGAATTTTCTTTTCAATATACTGTCCAGCCTCATGGTGAGCCTGACTCCAGCCGTGATCATTGTAAGGCCCGACCATCAAAATACCAAATGTGAACGATTTGTCAGCAGCCACTGCGTTTCCAGCTAAAAAAAGTAGAATAGCAGAAGCAAGCCACAGAAGTTTTTTCCTGAGCATAATTTTACCTTTCCATAATTTGTGCATTAAATAAACCAAGATGGCCCCTCAATCCATGTCCATGTAACAAGAAACTTAAAAGCCATGTTTTTTAAGAAAACAGTAATTATTGCTTGTCAAATACAAAGGCAGTGTTTCTGTTCACTGACCTCAGACGCATATTAGATTCTGCCTTTAGGCGGGTCAAGATCAAATAATACTAATTTGTTCAAAGACTTTCGTTTCCATTATAAGTTCCAAAGGAACAAAAACCTTGACAATGTATGGGCTGTCTCTTTAGAGAAATTGACATTCTATTTTTAAAACATAAAATTCTTCATTCAAGTCTGAAATTAACTCTGGAGGATCCATGATTACAAAAACAATTGAAGATAATATTATCATCGCGACAATTGAGAACGGGAAATACAATTCAATCACCCTTGAAGCGCTTAGAGCCCTTAAGGGCATGATAGACGAAGTAAATAACACCGAAGAAATCAAAGGCCTTATTCTGACCGGTGCCGGCGGTTTCTTTTCAAGCGGATTCGATCTTCCCATGTTTCTTGGCTACAAGGATGTAAAAAGCGTGGTCGGTTTTTTTGAAGAAGAAGAACCAATCCTTCTTGATTATTTCACGTGCAAGAAGCCTGTTGTGTGCGCCATGAACGGACACACCGCAGCAATGGGAATGATCCTTGCCATGGCTTCTGACTACAGAATCGTAGTAAACAAGCCAAAGGTCAAGGTGGGCATGAGCGAGATAAAGATCGGACTTCCGCTTGCGCCAGTCATGAACGAAGTCATGCGTTTCGGTCTCGATACAGACAAGAAATTCAGGGATGTGATGTATTTCGGGAACATGATGAGCCCTGATGCAGCCAAGGAAATGGGGCTTGTTGACGAGATAGTCGAGCCTGATCAGCTCATTTCAAGGGCCAAAGAAATAGTCAAGATGTGGATAGACACTCCGGGAAGACCATTCATCGCCATGAAGTACATGCTCAAGAGCGAGAGTGCTGACAGAATAAGAACCGATCTTGCCACAAAACCCTGGAGAGAAGGGTTCGAATGCTTCTTTCACAAGGATGTAAGGGGCGCCCTTGAATTTACACATATGATGATGACCGCGAAATAATCTGCCTTAATGGGAGGCTGACCAAGGCCTCCCTTTGCAAACAATGGCCTCGGGCCGGTCGTTTTTTTGTAAAAAACTTCGAAAAAAGCTTTATGGATTCATTTTTTAAAAATACCCGGTGAATCAATCCTTTCTTTTATCCTTTCAATGTTTTAAAAAAGAATTATGATTTTTCAAAGCGAATGACGACACCTTCAGAAACATCCAATTTTCTGCTTTAAAATAGTTTCTGCAATACTAAAACTCCACAGGAGCTTGCAAACCCATGAAAATAATAAGAAATGGTGAAATTGTTGTTCTCAGCAATGGGCAGGCCGCAGTTTTTCAAAGCGATTTTGCGCTTAGAAAAGTCGAGTCCGAGCAAAAAACAATGGAAAACAACTCATGGAAAATCGGCGACGGCGCAAGCGATGAGAATGCAATGATTCCAAGATCCATGCTCTGGGGAGGACGCCAGAAATGCGTGGCTCCTGTAAAGCCAAAGATTAATTTTGTCCAGGAGCTTAAAGGCAGAAGATATTATGTAATGGAAATGACCAGATCAAAGGGGCTGTTTTATTATCTCAAGGACGAAGACAAGGAAATCAGGCTCTTTCACAAAGAGGAATTTGATCCCCGCGGAATCCATATAATGGACAATTTTGATATCCTGACCACCTCAACCAATGCCGATGGATCAGTATATATAGCCCTCATGGACGAACACGGAAGAATAAGACAGCAGATAACTTCCGGAGACTGCGTTGATGAAAATCCTTTTTATGCTGACGGAAAAATTTATTACCAGAGCAAGGGGATTGCAAGAGATCAACATGGCCAGATAGCGGCTTTTTCAAATTCAGCAATCTATATGCTTGATCTGAAAACAGCAGAAATCAAGATCATTCTATCAGATGAAAAATACGATTTTATTCTTCCAAAGGTTGATAATGCTGGAAATGTCTTCTGCATAAGAACTCCATTCAAGAATCCCATGGAATACGGCCCTGTGACCTTCATAAAGGATGTGCTTCTTTTTCCTTTCAGACTTCTGATGGCGCTTTTTGCCTTTCTGAATGCCTTTTCCCTTTTCTTTACAAAAAAACCGCTTAAGACATCCACAGACACCGGACACGCTAAAAGTGAAATGGATATGTCAAAAAGAATAATCCATGACAAGCTTCTGGATATTCAGGAAAATTTAAAAAGGGAAGGCAAGAAAGTCGTGGCTCCAAAGGACTGGAAACTGATCAGATTCTTCAAGGGCGAAATCGAAGAGATTGCCTCAAACGTTCTTTGCTTTGATATCAAGGACAACGGCGAGCCTGTTTTCAGCGATGGTTTTGCAGTATATGACATG
The DNA here is from genome assembly GCF_000426225.1 of Desulforegula conservatrix Mb1Pa. NCBI lineage: Bacteria > Pseudomonadati > Thermodesulfobacteriota > Desulfobacteria > Desulfobacterales > Desulforegulaceae > Desulforegula > Desulforegula conservatrix. The sequence goes on along the minus strand of NZ_AUEY01000085.1, from coordinate 1,673 downwards.
AAGGAAAATCAGATTTTCAGGAGTGAGGAGATTATTACCTATATTTCTGTTTAATTTTTTGTAGGGTGAATGACGCTTTTTCAATCACGTTCTCATTCAACAAAAGTGCTGGAGGTACTCATGTTCTCTAAATAGCTATCTTATTGATTGAAAGTCACTTTAATCAATATTTAGAGTAAATGTCGGAATATTCTTAAGCAAAATAATATGTTTATTATTTTCTTGAATGTTCTCTATCTCAAAAAAAACAGCCTTGAATTTGTTCTCGTCTGAAAGAACACCTCTAAAATTATAGCAATTATTACCTACTATTCTTTTTGGTATAATAATTTTCTTCTTAAGTATAAAATCCTGAGTTAATTGGTATATGTTAAAAGTCTTTTCATCAGACGACTCAGAAGACGTTGTTAGAATGAAATAATGATCCTCATAAAAATACAAACTCTCTATTCTTTCTTCATTAGATCTGAATCTTATTGCTTTTGATGATCCTGCATTCGAAAATTTAATGAGAGTATTCGTCCTCATAGAATCATAAATTATTCCTTCACCGGTTTTTTCAAGATAGTTTTCAATGGATATGAACCGAATAGCTGGGTCAGTAGTTGAATAGCCATTATTCTTTATTGCAATATTTGGATTGAAATTGGAGGCGAGGTATTTGGTAAATTCATCTTCGGTGAATTTGATGTTTTTTGTTTCTCTAATTATTTCATTTTGTTCAACTGCTTTTATTGCTTTGCTTGGCAAATAAGACTTAGATATGTATATGGCATCACTAAAAAATAATTCTATTGGGTTGTCGAATCTTCTATCCGAACCTTTTTTGAATATTAGATCCCATAAAAGGTTGTTATTGACTAAAGCTAAAACAGTTTTTCTGAAACAGAGCTTTTCCGCTTGATCTCTATCACTATAATCAAGTTCTCCATATTCATATGGAAATCCTGTACGGAAATATCTTTTAAATGTCGCTGTAATTTGATTTTTCTCATAAATACTAATATCCAAAGTTGTTGTATATTTATTCACATCAGCTTTGCATGAAATCTCGTAATCTGATGCAGTATTTTTTAGCTGCGCCCCTTCTTTTAAAAGAAAATTTTCAATATTAAATGAAACCATCGGTGGGTTTATATTAAAATAACACATACACCCTTCATCTCCGCCGATCTCGTATGTATTCAGGTAAAACTTTTTCAGTTTTATTGTTGGCGAATTAGTCGAAACATTAAAAAAAACTGAGGGATTCATTTCAATCTTTTTATTTATGATTGTCTTATTTTTCCATACCAATACAACCTGATCATAAATCATATAAGGAATTCTTATATTTAGATACAACACCAAGGAAATAATAAAAAAAACGACTATTCTTTTTTTTATATTTTGTTTGCCCGGCAAAGCCGTGCCCCCGTCTGTTTGAAAGAAAGCAGAGATACCCCGTCCGAGGGGAAATCAATCCGAATCGCAAGGGCGCTACTGGTAACGGTAGGGTTTGAAGGAAGCGACAGGAAGAGAATGGTACATAGCGAAAGCGAACCTGATACGGCTCGTGCAGAGGGTCAGGCTGCAAAATATGGCGAAGCCCGGTACTCGGACAGACTGCACGAGTGATTGAGGATGTGATTATTCTCAGGGAGCGGAAATTAACCGGGGAAGCCCTGTAGGGT
>NZ_AUEY01000084.1 GCF_000426225.1 Desulforegula conservatrix Mb1Pa | reverse complement strand
ATAAGCACTGCAAGGAATTATGGTGGCCGGAAAAAAAATTTTACTGGTCAGAATTTTTGGGCAAGAGGCTATTATGTCTCGACAGTTGGCAAAGATGAGCTGGCGGTTCGAGAGTATATTAGAAAACAAGAATATGAGGACCGCAGAATTGAACAGTTAAGACTGTTTGATTAATCACCTTTAGGTGATCCCCATTTTTTACCGCTTTGAGCGGTTCAGAATTCCATGCCACCGGCTTTGCCGGTGGTCGGTGACTCCAACCACTCCTGGATCCCGGCCTGCGCCGGAATGACTGTAATCGGACTTTTAGCGACCTTGTCATGTTTGAAACACGCGATTTAGGAAGATGCAAGTGAGAAGAAAACTCTCAGGAGGTTTTTATGAACAGATTCATACCAGCCATGTTTTTTTGCATTGTTGTTTTATGGACATCCTTATCAGTTGCAGCTCCAACTTCTGTTGGAGAGATCGCTGCAATCCGTGGCCCGGCAGAGGCAGTGGGAGCGGATCAGATCAGGAGGCCGCTTGCTTTTAAAGGTCAGATTTTCAGTGATGATGTAATTGTCACAGGTCAGAAAGCCAGACTACAGGTCATGTTTCGTGATAATACAATTATAAGCATGGGCGCTGACAGCGAGATCAAGATAGAAGAGTATTCCTTGGCTGAGCGTGGTGGAACCATTAAGACAAATGTCAAGGAAGGTGTCTTTCATATCATGGGAGGTTCCATAGCCAAGGAATCCCCGGAAAATTTTGTTACTGAAACCCCTGTAGCAACAATTGGAATAAGAGGCTCCATGTTCGCCTTTACTTTGAAAAATAAGCAGTTGAGCATTGTTTTTCTTGGGGGGAAGGGGATAGATATATTTAATTCAGCAGGGAATGTTGCGATCACAAATCCTGGCTTTGGTACAATAGTTACTGATTTCAAGTCAATACCTGAAACTCCAAGGAATTTTGCTGATGACGAACTTCAAAATATCCTTCAGATGAGTAAGCCCGGAGAAAATGCTGATGTAAAATCTGATGAAACTAAGCCCGGAGGAAGCTCCCAAAGTGTAAAGCCGAAAGACGGAATGTCTCAGGCAGGCATAAAGCCTGCCGACTCAAAACCTTCAGGGCCACAGGAGCAAAAACCAATGCTTCCGCCTCTACAGTTACCCAGGCCGCCTGTTTTGCAACAATTAGGCCCAAAGCCGTCAACGCCTGGTGTCCTTGGTGTTATGAATACAGATCCTCTTCCGTTTAACACAGTCCACAATATTGTAAACACGAACACTGAAAACATATTAAACACAGCAGTACAGACAGAGCAGAGAATCATGGCCAAGGGCAGGCAGCAGAATTTTACTGATATAGCAGGCAGTACTGATCCATCAACCCTTTATTCTGATATAGGAATAGTGGAGGCATATCTATATAAGGATCATGCATCAGGTTTTGTTCAGAACAATAAGGGAGAAAAAACCGGTTTTGAACTTCCTCTCCCTCCAAGGGATGTTTCAGCGCCATATACCGGATTTCAGAAACTTGAAAATGTTCCGGGCAAAAGGGTAATCGATGGACTTGAAGAGACTCCTGATAATATGAGTATGGGGTATTCATCAACAGGAACCTTTCTGATTTTTGGTATGGATGATTTCAGCTATTTCAGGGATCCGGACAGATTTTTTTATTCTGAAATAGCATTTGCCGGAGTCAAGGCTTTGCAGGAAAGAAGGCCTATAAACGGTATTTCAGTATTTAAGGGGCCTGCCATAGGTTACGCAGAATTTGGTGCCATGGGGAATCAGGAAAGCAATGCCGGCAACGGAGACATGAAATTAATGGCCAACTGGCATAACAATAAAATTTTTGGTTTTGCAAACAATATGGGAGAGCCTGATAAGGTTGTTGCCGGAGAAGACATTCAAACGGAAAAAGGCTCGCCTGTAATTGTTTTAGGAGATATCAATCCAGATATTCCTGTTATCGAAAATGCCCTGGCTTTCGGATACTATCGACCGGAGATTACAATACCGATTGAAACTCAGTCAGATGGCTCGGCTTCGGTGGGAAATTCCTATGATTTAAGTCTTTCAGGATATTCTCCAATTGTCTGGGTGCAGGGAGAGCTTAAGGGGGAGTTTTATGGTTCCCAGTTTGACGGTGTAGGTTTCTTATCAGGAGGAAAGCTTGTCATGCTTCAGGGAGATCAGCTAAATCCGTCTGGTGGTTATTCGATCACATCGGCCGGATTCAGAAACCCTGAAACAGCTCCTTCAAAAACAGGAACAACAAGGCTTCAGGGATTTGCTTTTGGAATATCAGAAAATATGGACAGACCTGACAGAGACTCAAGATATTTCATGAACAGCTTGCCTGAGGATTTTACAATTGCTGTAAACAGGGACGAAGGTACGCTGGACGGTGTTTTAAGAGCAAATGACATTAAGGGTTCAGGCGCAGCTCTGTCTGATGTCCGCATCGGCGGAAGCAATATGTCAGCATATATTAATGACGAGAATTTCGCGGCAATGATTGACGGTCCTAATTCCGTTAAATCTCCTGATGGGACGGTTTTAGGCCTCAAACCCAACGGTAATTATCTCGTAACTGATCTGGCTGAAAGAAAGCTGGCTGATTATACTTCCTGGGGTTATTGGGAACTCAGTTATGATGAAACTACCGGAGATGTCAAAACACCATATCATCTGCATCAGCCTGGATCCATGTGGGTGGCCGGAGAAATGACTCCTGAATCGAAGATGAACGATTTAAGGCAGACTGGTTTCAAGGGGCTGTATGAAGGTAAGGCAATGGGCGTATGGACAGCTGCTCCAGGGACAATAACAGATGTTCATCAGATTGGTAATCTCGAGGGCACATCCAGGATGCAGGTGGATTTCAGTCCTTCGGCCGTTTCCCAGCTTGCAGGCGACATAAATTTTGCTGACAAGGGCATCTTGCTTAAATTTCAATCTGAAAGGATTGCAGGGACAGCATTTCACGCAAATATTACCAATAGTCAGGGTGGGAATGTTAATGGGGCATTTTACGGGCCTAATGCTGACAGCGTAGCTGGTTCATTCGGTGCCAAACTTCAGGATGGAAACATAATGGGGGTATTTGGAGCTGGTATCAAACGGGCGCCATAATATATACTCATCAATGTCACAGCTTGAACATTTGAAATGAGTCAGGCCGTTTGAATGGCAAGCCTGTTGTTGCATCATTACTGGAAAACCCTTTTGAAAAAGGGTTTTCCAGACCTTTCCCGAAACTTTTATGGTTTTTTATGACGAGTTGCTAACATATTTTTTTTAAGCAAAAGAATCCATAACCGAAAAGTTTTTGCCAAGCTTTTTTCAAAAAGCGGTCTTTGACCTTCCATTTAACAGAAGAGTTCAAATTATGACGATGTGAAGTATATTCAGGCACTATATAAATGAAGACATTAAAACGACTTCTAAAACCAACACCCTTCCTTGTTGGCCTGGTGCTTTCTTTGCTGGCGTCATCATACTATTATTATATGGGCGGAACGAAATACTGGTTTCTTGCTGCCCTGGACAAGCAGATCTATGACGCTATGTTCAGGGTTCGTGGAGATGAGGCCCCATCAGGTGAAGTCGTCATAGTTGATATTGATGAAAAGAGTCTGAAAAAAATTGGCCAATGGCCTTGGCCAAGGGATCTTATGGCAGTGCTTGTTGAAAAGATTACCGAAGCAGGCGCGTATTCCATGGGGTTTGATATGGTTTTTCCAGAACATGACAGATTGGCCCCGGCTTTTTATTATCATACGCTGCAAGAGCGGATGCCAGGGGTTTTCAAAAATACTAAACCAGAAATCCTGTCTGATCCAAGACTGAATTTTGATGCAAGATTTGGAGACTCCCTATCCAAAGCGCCATCATGCCTTGGTTATGTTTTTACCTTTAGTGGCGGTCAGCCTGCCGGAGAAGCGCCTTTCCCTTCTGCTTCTATCAGAATATTACCGAGAGGCATTGGCTTTGAAGATATTAATCTTATCAAGGCAAGCGGAGTGATTTTGAATAATTCTGATGTGTCCCAGGCCGGGACCGAAGGGTTCATCAATGTTGTTCCCGATCTTGGCGGCGTGATTCATCGAGTTCCGCTCTTCATTACTTATAATAATGTTCCCTACCCATCCATTGCGCTTGAAACAGTAAGAACAGGCCTCAACCTGCCAGAAATAATAATAAATGCATCCACCCAGAAAACCAGTTACAGAAACGCAGTGCTTGGAATATCCCTTTCTGAGAGGTTCATACCGACAGACAATGAATGCAGGATAGCCATTAACTACAGGGGCAGGCCTAGAGTATTTCCGACTCTTTCAGCTGTTGACATAATAAACGGCGAAGGGCTTTACAGGCTTAAGAATAAATTTGTTTTTGTAGGCACATCTGCCGCAGGTCTTCATGATCTGAGATCAACTCCTTTTTCAGGTTCTGTTCCAGGAGTTGAGATACAGGCAAACGTGGCTGACAATATTCTTAAAGGAGATCCGTTTATTTATGACAGACTTGCGGAAATTGCTCTGACATATCTCACCATAATCATCGGCGGATCTCTGATGGGTTTTCTGCTTTCATATACCGGGCCTTTTACCAGCGCTCTTGTGGGAATAGGCGCTGTAAGTATCTTGGTGGTCGGTGATTTTTATTTATATTTTATGCAGCGTAAACTTGTCGGTATGGTTTATCCTGTGCTTGTAATCTCTATGATGTTTATTACTATAACGCTCTTCAAGTATTTCTTTCAGGACAGGGAAAAAAGATTCATTTTCAGGGCTTTTTCCCAGTATGTCTCGCCCGGGGTTGTAAATCAGCTTATGCTTCATCCTGAAAGCCTCTCCTTGCAGGGCGAGCAAAGGAATATCACTGTTTTTTTCAGTGACATAAGGAATTTTACCGGCATTTCTGAAAATATGACTTCATCCAGGCTGGCAAAGATTCTTAATCTATATCTTACCGCGATGAGCAATATAATTTTGGAACATAACGGCATGGTTGATAAATACATTGGCGACGCCATAATGGCCATATGGAATGCTCCTCACGAGGACAAATTCCACGCTGCCAACGCAATAAAAAGCGCATTAAGAATGCAATCAGCTTTGCATACGCTGGGGGAAGAATGGAAGAAATCAGGTTTTCCCCTTATCACAGCCGGAATGGGAATAAATACTGGCGATCTAAATGTAGGCAATTTTGGTAGCGATCAAAGATTCGAGTATACTGTGATTGGTGATGAAGTGAATCTTGCCTCCAGACTTGAAGGACTGAATAAAAACTACGGTACTGATATTCTAGTTTCAGAAAGCTCAATGATGGCGGCTGGCGATGGTATTTTTTTCAGGTATGTTGATACTGTAAGGGTTAAAGGTAAAGAAAAATCCATTAGAATTTTTGAACCCATTTGTGAAGATACGCCTTCACAAGATGTTGTTGATGAAGTGGCCGCTTTTGAAGCTGCGGTTCATTTTTACAGAAAAATGGATTTTGTTGAGGCCGGAAGGATAATTAATGAGCTGAACGCTGCAAATCCAAGCAGACTTTATATGGTTTATCTTGACAGAATTTCAGGTTTTATATCAGATCCTCCTCCTGAGAATTGGGATGGAGTTCATGTTTTTTCTGAAAAATGAAAAGAAAGTATGAATTCTGTTTTGGCAGTCAGAATAAAAAGAATCTTAAATAATCAGATCTATACTTCACATCGCCATACATGGAACTCTTCTGTTAGATGAAAGGTCAAAGGCCGCTTTTTGAAAAAAGCTTGGCAAAAACTTTTCGGTTATGGATTCTTTTGCTTGAAAAACATATGTTCTCAACTCGTGATGGTTTCGCAAAAATTCAAAAAGGGGCATTGGCGTCATGCCGGCCTACGCCGGAATGACCGTAATAGGGCTTTTTGCGACCTTGTCAACTCGTAATAAAAAAACATAAAAGTTTTGGGACAGGTCTGGAAAACTCTTTTTCAATATTGTTATTCTAATAATAATGCAACAACAGGCTTGCCATTCAAACGAGTTGTGCCTTTGAATCAAAGGTTCAGTTCATGAATATGATCAATCAAGGAATACTTTTTAAAAAATTTAAGCTACGTATAGTAAAGAACGGCATGAAAAAAACGTTTACAGGTTCTTAAGCAAGGCGTTATTCATATCTCTGTCAGGCAGACCATAGTCAAATAATCTGAACACAAGCCTCTGGTTATATACGGTCTGTTGATTGGAGATCATGAGGCCAGCAACGCTGGCAATAAATGGTTCATATTTAGAAAAAGCTACAGAGTTCGGATGTGATGTCCGGCAACGAAAGGGGAAAAACATATGAAAAAAATCATCTTTTTAATCATTTCGCTATCATGCCTCATGTTGGTTAGCTGTGTTGAAGTATTAAAACAAATCCCTGCAAAGCAGATTTCAAGTGCTGCTTCCGCAGCCAGTGGCGGACTTACAAGCGATGAAATTATCATGGGGTTGAAGGAAGCTCTTATCGTTGGAGCAATGAATTCCACCGAACTTACCTCGAAAACTGACGGGTTTAATTTAAACCCTTTAATCCGTATCCCTTTTCCTCCTGAGGCTGCAAAGGTAAAGACTACTGTGGAGCAACTGGGCTTCGCAAACCTGACAAAGGACTTTGAACAATCCCTGAACCGTGCAGCAGAGGAAGGTTCTAAAAAAGCCCTGCCTATTTTTAAGAATGCCATTGTCAATATGAGTATTAGTGATGGTATGAGCATACTTCGCGGGCCCAATAACGCAGCCACAGAGTATCTGAAATCCAAGACCCAGAGCGCTCTGGTTACAGAATTTACTCCTGTTGTAAAAAATGCCATACAGACCGTCGATGTGACCAAATACTGGGACCCGATTGCATCAGTTTACAACAAGACTACTTTGCTGACGGGGCAATCGCAGGTAAATCCGAATCTTGATCAGTACATCACCCAGAAATCTCTGGATGGTCTTTTCTATCTCATTGCACAGGAAGAAATGAAGATAAGGGAAAATCCTGCAGCAAGGGCATCTGACATTCTGAAAAAAGTATTCGGGTCGAACTGACACCTTTCGGATTCATGAATTGATGAACTCGCAAAATGACACTAAACAACCACCGGCTTTGCTATGTGGTTGTTTATTTTTTTGTGGTTTTTTGTAAAAGCTACTTAAATCCCCCGCCCCTCACATCCATGGGAATCAATGCACTCTTGATTTAAAATTGACAAGGTCGCAAAAATTCTGATTACCGTCATTCCGGCGCAGGCAGGAATCCAGAAGTGGCTCAAGTCACTGGATGCCGGATCAAGTCCGGCATGACGCCGACGCATTTTTTTAGTTTTTGCGAGTCCATCAAAATTGGAATAAGGGAAACACGGCCTTTTATTTCCCAGCGCATGTGATTTTTTTTGAAAAAAGTCTGTAGTATTTGTTCGAATACGAATATTTTATAGACTGTTTTTAATTGTTTTTTTATTGGTCTTAATTACTATAAAAATGGCTTCTCACCTGTAATAAACAACTATATTTAAATCACAGCGGAAGATATATGGGGTAATCCAGATGATTAACTTCCTGATAAAATGAAAAAAATATAGGCTTGATGGCCGGTATTGATAAGGATATTTTTCTTGACACAATGCGATCCGATGGAATATTAATTAATCCATGAACGTTGTTCATGTATTTAATCCATGGTTTTTTAAATATTGTATGATAAGGTTCTATTTTCTTTTATTAACATTTTTAAGACTAAATGAACCAAGGCTTGATGTCGGGTTTGGCACATCTTCTATAGTTAGTTTTTTTCTATTCCAATTTTCAAAGAGACTGACCCCTCCTTAATGATTGAAACTATATTTATTGGAATGGGATTTTTTTTGAGGGTAAGCTTGCCGAAATTTTTTGATTATTCCTGATCAGAGGAAACATTCAAATGCCCGGTAAAGGGAGGCATCTCCCTTTAATATAAAAAGCACAACAAATTATCCAAGGGGGAAAAATGAAATCATTAAGGCTATTTATGTTTTTTGTTTTTATGGCATTGCCAGTTAGTGTTTTTGCATCTGGTTCAGGAAACAGCTGTTCCACCCAGTTTCCAGTTGTTCTTGCTCATGGTATGGGCGCTTCCGCAGAAATTTTGGGTATTGTTGATTACTGGTGGGGTATTGAGGACGCTCTGGAAGATGAAGGCGCCGATGTCTATATCACATCAGTTAACGGAATGGATGGAACCGCAGCCAAGGCTGAGTCTTTTAAGGAACAGTTCCTTCAGATTCTTGCTGTTTCAGGCAAATCCAAAGCAAATATCATAGGCCATTCCCACGGCACTCTTTATACAAGGTACGCAATCTCAAATCTTGGGATTGGTTCAAAAGTGGCAAGCTACACTGGCATCGCAGGGCCTCATCGTGGCAGTGCGATTGCTGATATGGTGATGTATGGGATACCTGAATCACTTAAGCCGGCAGTGGCTGGATCACTTGATTTTATCTACGCTTTCGTATTCGGAGACACCAACCCTGACACGTTACAGAATGGTTGGGACCTGACCACTGATTATATGAAAAATGTATTCAACCCTGGAACTCCTGACGTTGCGGGAGTTTACTATCAGAGTTGGGCTGCAAAAGCCAAGACCTCTTGTCCAAGTGTCATTCTTGAGCCCACATGGCTGATAATGCTTTCTAAGGAAGGCGCAAATGACGGCCTTGTCAGTGTTGAAAGTGCAAAATGGGGCAATTTCAGAGGCGTTCAGGACGCAGCCTGGTATAGCCCTGGTTGCGACCATCTTAATATCGTTGGTCAGCTATTTGGAGTTACTCCTGGTTTCAGTGCTCCTGAATTTTACGTGGGTGTGGTCAGTGATCTTAAGAACAGAGGATACTGATTTTTTCATGGCTTTTAGTGGGGAGTGGGGTCAACCCATTCTCCACGCTTTATTTTCATAAAAATTTTCTGATATTCTATAATGTGGTGCTGTTTATGACTTTTCAAAAGAAAAAGGTGTTAGCCATCCTTGGGATTCTTATAATCATTATTGCAGGAGCCGGGGTATTATTAAAAAAAAGAAATGCGGGAAAATACATCTTTGACAAGGATGACGGCATAAGCATGAGTGATTTGAACAGCCTGCGACAAAAAATTGATTTTGAGGGTGTTGATCCATCGCAAATGGGGATAACAGGAAAAGTGAACCAGCCGGAGCATGGGAAGTCTGAAAAGGAATCTTCTGATTGGTCAGATGGCAGGGGGCCCATGGTTCTAAAATATTTCAGGTTTCTTCAATCGAAATATAATTCAGCAACAAACCTTGCCGGTCATTGCAGTGAGGTATGGAAATATCTTATATCCGTTATGCCCCAAAATGAGGCCGAGAGAATTTATGCAATATACAAAAAATATCTGGATTGTGAAATAGAGCTTGCAAAAAAGATTTCAGAATTTGGCCAGCCTAAAACCCTTGATGAGATCCTTGACAGGCTTTCTAAGGTTCAGGATTTCAGGCGCAATATGCTTGGAGAAGAGATGGCTGACGGGCTGTATGGAGCAGAAATAAAAGCAAGAGAGTATTCTCTGAGGCGAGGTTCAATAGTAAGCAATAATGAACTTTATGGTGTTGAGAAGGAAAATTCACTCAAAGAACTTACATCGGATATGTGGGAAGAAAATGCTGAACAGGTTCAGTCCATCCAGACACCATACAATAAATATAGGGAAAAGCTCGAAATATATAGTAAGGATCTCAATGAAATGGGCTCCGAAGAAGAACGGGAAGAAAAGATTGCTGAGTTTAGACAACAGTTTTTTTCGTCAGATACTTTGGCAAGACTCGAAGATATTGACAGACAGATAAAATCAGAAAAAGAATCTGAAAGTCAGTACAGAGAGAAAGAAGCAGAAATTATGGCATCTGCAAATCTTAGTGAAAAAGACAAAAAAGAAGCCATCGAAAGCCTTCAGACAAGATATTTCAGAGAGGAAAGTGAAGCGTTTAAAAGACGTGAAGAAATAAGACATGGCGGAGAGGAAATTAGGGCAAAATATTCCAGGTAGCTCCCTTTAAAGACGATTAGTCCCGATTTTAAAGGCTTTGCTGTTCCCCTTTAAGTGAAGGGTATATATAAATAATTACTTGATATTCATAACTAAAAATAATCCTGCATGGTTGACGACGCCGCAAAAAGTCTGTTTTCCGCCATTCAGGCGCAGGCCGAAATCAAGAGGTGTCTGAAAATAAACAGATGCCGCATCAAGTCCGGCATGACGAAGATGCCTTTATTTGACTTTTGCGAGTCCATCAAAATTGAAATATCAGTCGCCGGTGGGAGAAATCCTGAACTCCCTGACAATTTCCATGGTTCTGAGAGTTTCAGATAGCCGTGCGGTATTTTCAATGTCGGTGGTCTCCAGGACAGTTTTGTATTCAATGAATTGTCCGTTATTCGTAATTCTATAGCTCATGTTTGACACGGAAAAACCATGATTTGCGAGCAGCTTTCTGAGAGCCTCTTCAGGAATGGGGTTGTTTCTGTTAAAGCGGATATGATGATGAATGTACTTCTCAGTAGGCATTTTTCTTTCTATCCAGCGAAATGCCGCAAGAACTCCGATGGTAAGTGCGGTAACAACCACTGCCGGAAAATAAAAACCTACTCCGAGCAGAATCCCAATTGCTGCCGTGATCCATATTGAGGCTGCCGTTGTGAGGCCCCTCACAGAATATGATTCCTTATATATTACTCCGGCTCCAAGAAAACCAATGCCTGTCATTATACCCTGGGCCATCCTCGTAGGATCGGTCTTAACAGTATCCAGTGGAACCCCTGGAAGCCATTTCCATTGGTATAGTGTGACCAGCATAAGAAGGCTTGATGAAAGACATACAAGGGTATGGGTTCTGAAGCCGGCCGGCCTTCCCCTGAAACTTCTTTCAAATCCAATTATCCCACCTGCAATAAGCGCAGCTGTAAGGTGGGATATGATTTTGATGTATTCTTGATCTGCAAAATTATTCAGTAAATCAATGCTGAATGACATTTATTGCTCCCTGTCAGGCACATCTGCGTTCTTAAGCACTTTTTCATTTATGTCTTTGAACATTTTTTTCTTATAATAATTAACCCTCGCAGGAATGGTCATTATCATATCAAGCTGCCTTGTGTGGATATTCAGATATCCCAGTATTCTAAGCTTGTCCTTCATAACCTCCTGGTCATATCCTTCTATTCTTGCCGACATGGAGTCTTCCCTTGATTCAATCCTGAATCCGTATTCTTCAAGTATCTCTCCTATGAATTTAACCCTTAGAACCCTTCTTTCAAAATCAGCCGCACCACCTTTAAATCTGAAGCTTATATAATTTTCAATTCTTCTCTCACCAACAAGCGCCTCAAGCGTTGAAAAGTGGAATCCAAGCCTTGTGCTAAGGCTGCAGAAATTTTTTGAGATCATGAAATAATTACGTTCGCTGTATTTTGATTTTGTGCCAACATTAAGGGCCGTATTTGTTGTTGCCTGAAACATGATTGAAGCCAGCCCTTTCCCGTCAATGGGAGGAGGCCCATCCCACACCACAGCAATAATTCCTTCCCACAAAGCAAGCATTGGCACAGAGGCGATGTTTTCTATCTTTACATATTTGTTTCTGACTTCCTCCTTGAATCCATCATCGAGATTCAATATCCACCACTGCATGGGTACTTTGTAATGAAGCTGTTTTGAAGATCTTTCCGGGAATTTGCGTTTCCTTCCGAAATCAAACATTTCTATTACTGATTTTTCATGGGCAAAGCGAGTTATATCATGATAGGTAAGGCAGCTATATGGTTTGAATTCCGTTGAATCAGGATCGACAAGATTAAGAGGAATGATGTGTCTGCTGATTTTCTGCAAGGTCTCAAAAACAGGACTTCCATCCATTATATGTCTTGATGTTTTTTTTCTTGCAAGAAGCTCTTCAATTCTTCCGCAGTAAACTGTATGACTTATGGCATCCACTGTTACGGTTTCACCTGATTTGAGCTTTTCTGTAATTCCGGCTATACCAAAAATTGCAGGGATTCTGAATTCCCTTGCTACGCTGGCAAGATGTCCTGCAAAATTGCCCTGTTCAGTTATTACTGCTGATGCCCTGTTAAGAATTGAAGCCCAGCGCGGAAGTGCCTGCTGGGTGACGAGCACTGCTCCTTCAGGAAATTCGAGAACATCAAGGCCCTTGCTCACAATATGGACAACTCCGCATGCGGTGCCAGGACTTGCTGTAATTCCTCCCTGTTCAATTATCTTTTCCCCAAGTTCAGGAGATAGCTCGCATGATTCAGGGATTTCATTTTCAATCTGTATTACAGGCCGGCACTGAAGGAAATACACTTTACCATTTGTGTCGATTGCCCATTCAATATCCTGGGGTACTCCATAGTATTCTTCTATTTTGATTGCCTTGTCTGCAAGCATCAGGGCCGTTTCATCAGAAATTGACTGGCTGTTTCTTTCAGTTTCACTAGTATCTATCTTGCTTATGCCTTCCTCGTTCAGGCAGATATACTTGGTTTCTTTTGTTTTTATATCCCTGCCTGTAATTTTTAAAGATTCACCCCTTGAGATTTTAATTGTGTCACAGTTTCCCCCACCGTCTACTATGACCTTGGGCAGCCCCCATGATGAGTTTATGAAGATGGTGTCATCCATGTGATTCAAAGGGTTTCTGGAATATATTACTCCGCCTGCCGCAGCATCAATCATCTCAATGCAGCCAACGCACATGGCAATGTCTTCGTCTCGGAACCCACGGTTTAACCTGTAAGACATGGCCTGGAGGCTGTATTTACTGGCAACAACTTCTTTGTAGGAATGGAAAAAATGATCCGGGCTGACATTCAGTTCGGATCTGTACTGCCCAGCAAAGGAACTTTTTATTCCGTCTTCTCCGAGCGCACTGCTCCTCATCGCTACTTTAAGATTATTGCCTTTCTCCCTTTCCATAATCTTCCAGAGATTCATCATGTCATGCTTCAGGTCGTCCGGTATTTCTCCTCGTATGATCATAAGCTGTATGTCTGAGCTCAACTTGTAGAGATCTTCCATATTAAAAAGATCTGCGGCAATGAATCTTCTGTTTATTTCTGCCTGGATATCGTTGTGAGAAAGAAAACGGTAATACGCGCTTGATGTCACTGCAAATCCAGCTGGAACTTCAAGTCCTATCCTGTTTTTAAGTTCCCCAAGATTTGCCATTTTGCTGCCTGTGGAATCGGCGGATTCTTTATAAATCTGTTCCAAAGGAAGTACAAAATTGGGGTCTGAAATTGTTTTTTTATGTTCAATAAGCCCTGAAATTTCATTTTGAATGCTTTCAAAACGATCAAAAAGTTCTTCGTACTTATCCGGAGAAAGCTCACACAGGTATTTGATCAGTTTGAAAACATTCACTGAAACGGCTGTTACATTACTTCTGATAAAGGCCATGCCAAAAGGCTCATCACCCTGGAGGGCCTGTTCTATATCTCCCATAATTTCAAGGGCTTTGTTGTTTGCATTTAGAAGGAGTTTGAAATTGTGATAGCGGTCTTTGAAGTCAATTCTTATCTGTTCTGCTTCTTCGTCGTCATGATGGATGAAAGTTTTTTTGAATCCCAGGTATCGTAAAATATTTCCGATCATGTTCACCCCTTAAATATAAAAAAAAAGCCCCCGGACCATATGATCCGGAGGCTGTACACTAAAATTTTGCGTTAGTGAGTTTCAAGTCCGAGACCTTCAAATATGTAGAGTATAGCATATCCATACCAGAGTGTGTAGATCACATAGAATATCAGTGAGAACAGAACCATACCCACTTTGTCCTTGATCTTCACAGGCTCAATTTTGTAATAATTGTACGCGCATTCCACTGTTTTAGAAGGCATTTTTTTCAGGAAATTGAGCATCTTTTTATCATTGCTTTTTACGGCCTCATCAGTGTTTGTCACAATGTCATGGGTCAGGAATTTATCCATGGCCTTAAAAGACTCAGACCATGTGTAGAGGACTTCTCGTTCGTCATAACCATATTTTGTCTTGATTGAAGCTCCGTCATTTTTGTACATTAAGGAAGCGTCATCAATGGCTACATTTGTAATCTGGAGAAAATTCCCTTCAAGTTTCAGTTCAGCCCCTGTCGCAACCGCAGTAAAGCCGTTTTTAACAAATATGGTTTCAGCATTTTTGGCCATGGCTTCATTTTTCAGCTTTATATTGGCTGAAAATGTCTCGTTGCTGAATTCTTTTGCTGCTTCTGTCTTTACTTTTTCATTGTAATTTGCAGAACCCTTGGAGATCTGATTGTAAAGATCATCAAGAAGATTAAGGGAATTCTTTCCATCCTTGACCGGGACAAATATCAGAATGAAAATTATTATGAAGCTGACCAGAAGGCCAATGCCTTTATTTAGAGTTGCAGAGTCTTTTTGTGCCATCTTATGCCTCCTTGCCAGTCAGCTTGCCAAGATTCATCAGGAATGTTCCGATAACCCACACAGCAAAAATTGAGATTACGATAAAAAAGGTTACTACTCCTATTTTATCCAGAAACATTGCGGTTTCAGCGGCAATTTTGATATAGCCGGCTTCGTTGAGTTTGGCAGGAAGAGCAAAGAACCTGTTCACGAAGCCTGCAAGAACAGACATCGCGTAAAAGCCGCGTATTGTTATTCCTGGAACAACTCTTGTGCTGAGTGCTCCAATCTGGATGCCAAAGAGAGAGCCAATAAGCATTCCCATTGCAAGTGTGTAGAAAATGAAACCATAGACAGCATACTGGGAAATGGCGCTGTAACCTGCTGTGAATATGATCTGGAATATGTCTGTGCCAACTGTGGTCAGTGAAGATACTCCAAGAACATATACAAAGATTGGGAAACAAAGGAAACCGCCTCCAACGCCCATGATGGATCCGGCAAGCCCAACAAGGAGTCCGGACAGAACAAGGAAAACCCATGAAATGCTGCGTCCGCCGGGAACTATGTTCTGGTCAAAGTGGATCATTGGTGGGATTTTGATTGCCTGAAGAGTCTTTGGAAGATTTCCAAGATCTGCGCCTTCAGAAGGAGTTGCTCCATGAGCGCTGCCTGCGTCACCTGATTTTCTTGCACCAAGATAGTCAAAGAGAGCGTAAAAGCCAAGCAGTCCAAGAAGCAGAACATAAATTGTTGTGATGAAAGCGTCACTGAGAACAGGGTTGAAATTGTAAAGCCATCTGTTCAGGATACCACCTCCCGTCGCTCCGGCTATGGATCCGATCAGGAAGGTTATTGCCAGTGAAACTGAGATGTTCCCCATTTTTCTGTGCAGAACGCTACCCATTATAGCCTTTGCAAAGATATGGAAAAGGTCGGTACCAACAGCTAGAATTCCTTTAATACCTGCGCTCATCATGGCAGGAGCAATTATGAATCCTCCTCCTGCACCTATACAGCCTGTGATCAGGCCAGCGCATAGGCCAATCAGAATTGAAGCAAAGAAAATTCCGACCGTGAAGAATGATGGAGCATAAGCCTTTTTACCGCCAAGAATATCGGGCAGCTGGTCAGCAAATGCTACTCCGCCAATTATGATCGGAATGAGAAAAAGACCTATGATGAGAAGTCTTTTTTTGTCCCTCATGATGGTATTCGACACATCGATTTCCCACTTGGCGTGTGCCTTCGCACCCATCATCAGGAAAGCACCAAGGTCTTTGAAAAGCCCAATCCCTCGTTTCATTTTTCCTCCAATTTTTTGTTAAAGTTTTGAAGTAATCCCCATTACTTATATCTATTGGCTTTGTAGCCATTATTCTTAATCAGGCTTTTGTCTTTTTACCCCTGAGATTCTTTTTCTTATAAGCATCCTGGATTTTCAGAAGAAGATCATCCATGTCGGCAGGCTTCATCATATAATCAAAGGCACCATTTTCCATGCCTTCCTTGGCGACCTCAAGATTGGCATGTCCCGTTAGCATTATCACTTCCAGCTCAGGCGCTATTTTCTTGATTTCCTTTAATGTCTGTATTCCATCCATTCCAGGCATGCGTACATCAAGAACCACAACATCTATTGGCTGATCAGTCGGCATATTTTTGATAAAATCAACGGCAGCCTCTCCGCTCTTAACTCCTGTGACATTGATTTTTCTTTTGGACATTCTCTTGATTAAAGTATCAAGAAAATCGGTTTCGTCATCTACAAAAAGAACATTATACGATTCAGGCATATTTTTATCTCCTAAATCTTCTTATAGTTTTTTATAAGAAGCTTATAATTGCAAAGCAATTATTGTGCCCATGTGCAGGGGGCAGTATTTAGATGCTTTTTAAACAAAAAGAAACATATTGAAACATAAAAACTTTATATTGTTTTCCGAGCTTATCCTAAAAAATAGAAAATACTTTTAACTTTAAAAAAACAAGAAAGTCAAAAGAAAACAAAACAAAAAAATGATTTTCAATTCAATGTTTACAAAGCATTTTGCCTTATTTTAGCCCATTTTAATGAAATTTGACAAACTGTAAAAAAAATTTACATATTGCATTGGTTTTATATATGTCGCACTGTTTGATTTTGTTTCATCTTGTTAAAATAATTGTTCGTTTATAAAAATTTATGTTTTCGAGCTGTTAATTATTTTTTCAATATTAAGAAATGAACTTCGCCCTATAGCGTTTACATCTTTGGGGAATTTACATGGTAGCAAAAAGTCAGATTCCCGTCATTCCTGCGAAGGCCGGAATTCAGAATTAATTAATCATAAGTAAACCCCCGGCTCTGCCGGTGGACTCACAGAGTTTGACAGATCCTGGAATAAGAAGAAGTCTCCAATAACTGAACCGCCTAAAGTTCAAGTTAAAGGAGACTTCAATGAGCGAGAGACAAAGCCTAAGCCATAGTACCTGGGAATGCAAGTATCATGTAGTATGGATTCCAAAGTATAGAAAAAAGACTATTTATGTAGAATTGAGGAAATATTTGGGAGATGTATTTCGAGATTTGGCCAGACAAAAAGAAAG
>NZ_AUEY01000083.1 GCF_000426225.1 Desulforegula conservatrix Mb1Pa | reverse complement strand
CTGATGGTGACACTTGTGGCATTGGTACAGATCTCTTGATTTGAGCTCGCAAAATTTCGAACCGCCGCAATTCGGACAACTAAAACCATGCGGCCATCTAAGTCTGAATAATGAGTCTTGGCACTTATCTTCGGTCCCATATTCGGACAGGAATTCGTGAATACTCTTTCCTTTTTGAAATTGGATCATATTTTTTGCCATGCTACACCTCCATCATATCTGGATAATCTTTCACATGCCTTAAGATAAGCATGGCGGAGTAAAAATGGTAATCAAATTAAATAAAAACTCCCAGGAAATTTTTGACATATTTGTAGAGATTATACTTCGTATCGTCACAAATTGAACTTCTCAATATAGCTCCTTATTCAACGTTTCGGGAGATAAGGCTTGTATGAGGTGGCTTAAAACGGATCAATTTTACCCTCACACAGACCTTCTCCAAAAATAAGAGATGGAATAATAATGTAGCATATGCCTTTGGCACTGGTGCGGATATTTTATTTGTTCTCTACAATAATTTCATAAAGCGCTTGACTTATTTTCCGATAGGGCATAGTTATGCGCATCTTGTTGCGGGGTGGAGCAGCCTGGTAGCTCGTCGGGCTCATAACCCGAAGGTCGTTGGTTCAAATCCAGCCCCCGCTACCATAAAAATTAAAAGGGTTACAGCCTAAGCTGTAGCCCTTTTTTGATTTATTTGACAAAGCAACGCCTTAATAAAAAAGTGTTATCAGGCAACGTCATCAGCTAATTCGTATCTGTCATAATCAGTTTCATCATTTTGTTCCGCGTCTTTGCCATTTTCCGTGTTTCCATATCTTTTACCGGACGAACCGTAAACGAGATGGGTCAGCTGATCTGCTACCTGCCTCATTTGCATTGCCTGCGCACTCATCTCTTCTGCGGCTGCGGCGGACTCCTCTGCATTTGATGCGCTTGACTGAATGGTTTCATCCATTTTTTTTATTGCCATATTGCTTTCTGAAAGCTTTACTGCGTTATGGGAAACAGAAATAACCGATGCTTCCACAACCTGGGTCACCTGTTTTATAATGGACTCAAGATTCTGGACAAGGGAATGGATTAATTCGAGGTGAGAACCACCTTCTTCTACTTTTGCAACCACCGATTCTATGAGTCCTGATGTATTTTTTGCAGACTCTGCTGATTTTTGGGCAAGATTTCTGACTTCCCCTGCAACAACCGCAAAACCTGCTCCGCTTTCTCCTGCCCTTGCAGCTTCGACAGCCGCATTCAGGGAAAGCAGATTCGTCTGAAAAGCTATCTCGTCAATGTTTTTAATGATTCCAAAGGTTTTCTGGCTTTCCTGTTTTATGTTTTTCATAACTCCTGCCATTCTGTCCATGGATTCCGTGGCCTTCTCAGCGGATTTTTTAGCATCTTTTGCCATTTTTTCGAGGGTAGTAAGATTTGCCGTGTTGCCTTGAACCTGCTCATTGACCTCTGACAGATTTGCAGAAGTTTCCTGTATTGTGTTTGCCTGGATAGTAATGTTTGCAGCAAGGTTCTGCCCTGAGGAAGAAAGCTCTTCCGATGCAGCCGCAACCTGGGATGATACTGATTCAAGAATTTCGATTATTCTGGAAATTGGCGTTACAATTGATCCCGCTAGAAAGAAGATCATTATTGCTCCGCAGATTACAGAGCTGATACCAAGAATCAGAGATATGATTCCAAGTCTGTTAACATCACTATAAAGTTCGCTTTTGTTTGCTGTTGAAGCAATTATCCACTTCTGTGTGGGCTCTTCGGTAAAGCCTACTATCTTATCTATATCTTTGTATGTGTATGATATGAGTCCACTTCGTTTTGAAAGTATCTCCTGGCCAAAATCAAATTTTTTCAGATCAAGATTGAGGATTTGGGCTTTGTCAGGATATGCTATCATTTTCCCATTGATATCTGTAGCGTACATATAGCCAGTCTTGCCAATTTTAATCGGGTCCATGAAGGTTTTCCCCATATAGGCAACGCTTACCGCACTGAATATAATTCCCGTAACCTTGCCTTCTTTTAGCAGAGGGCATGAAATGACATAAACAGGATTTCCCGATGCTTTACTTAATATAACCTCGGAAAAGCTTTTTTCTCCTTTCATGGATTGGGTAAAATATGACCTGTCTTTGACATTGATTTTCTTTTTATAAGATTCTCCTGATGAAGCTATCAGATCTCCATTGGTATCAGCTATTCCAATAAGCTCGAAATAATCGCTGTTTCCTTGCCAATTCCTTTCAAGCTGTTTAGCCGCAGCTTCTCTTATGGTCTCATTGTTTTCTGAGGCAGCGTCAATAAACATCTGAGTATTGCTGAAACCCTCAATGTCAGAGGCTCGTTCTTTCAGCCACAGGGAGATCTGCTTTGTTACATGGTTTGAAGTGTCTCTTACCTGTTGCTGGGCTTTCTTGGTGAGGCTGGATTTTGCAATTAGGTAACTTGTTCCACTGATTGCCGAAGCCATAAATGTTAAAAGCAGGATAGTAGGGATCATGAATTTGTTTTTGAGACTTAGGTTCATGGCGTTGCTCCTTAGTTTTTTATTTAAGAAGACAAAAAGACGAAGAGTATTTTTAAAGATGAGATGCGGAAGGCTATTAATTTAGTAACATGATTTTATTCAGAAACTTTAACCCAGTTTTTTTTCCCAGTCAAAAGATTTGATTCTATTTCAAAAATCCATTCTGTTTGACATGAAAACCAGCAAGGGATATTAATCCCAGGATATAATTGATGGTCTAGCAAAAAGTCAAAAAAACGCATCAGCGTCATGCCGGGCTTGATCCGGCATCTTTGTATTTTCAGAGACTTCAGGATTCCGGCTCCCGGTTTTAACAGAGACAGGCTTCGCCGGAATGACGGGAATTGGCCTTTTTGCTGTTTTGTCATAATTAACCGGAGGCTTTTAATGTCTGATTTTAAATATTCACCTGTTCTTGGTGCTGTTCCAGATCTTACTGATTACAGATTCATCGGTTCTGAAGGCGTAAATGAGTTTAAAATTGGCCCGCGATTCTTTCTCGAGATTGATGAAAAAACAATATCTGATTTGTCAGAAAAGGCTTTCAGTGATGTAAATCATTTTCTCAGAGCTTCCCATCTTGCTCAGCTCAGGAAGATCCTTGATGATGGTGATAGCACCATGAATGAAAAATATGTTGCACTTGAGCTTTTGAAAAATGCGGTTATATCTTCCGGTGGAGTTTTCCCACTGTGTCAGGACACGGGTACCGCCATAGTCATGGCCAAAAAAGGTCAGGGGGTTCTTACCTCCGGATGTGACGAGAAATCCATAAGCAGAGGTATTTTTGAGGCATATAAAAATAACAATCTCAGGTATTCCCAGGTCGCTCCTATTTCGATGTTTGACGAGAAAAACACCGGAACAAACCTTCCTGCGCAGATTGATATTTATTCCGGAGATGAGCTTAAATATGAATTTCTTTTCATGGCCAAAGGCGGCGGATCCGCAAACAAGACCTTTCTGTTCCAGGAAACCAAGGCTTTACTTGATCCAGAAAAAATTACAAACTTTCTTGCCGCAAAAATGAGGGATATCGGGACATCAGCCTGCCCTCCTTATCACATGGCCATTGTAATTGGGGGGATGTCAGCTGAATTCAATCTTAAGACTGTTAAGCTTGCCACGGCTGGTTGTCTTGACTATTTGCCATGTTCCGGAAATATCTTAGGGATTGCCTTCAGGGATAAAGAACTTGAGGAAAAACTGCTTGAAATTTCAAAGAACATGGGAATAGGCGCTCAATTTGGAGGTAAATACTTTTGCCATGATATTCGGGTTATCAGACTTCCAAGGCATGGCGCGTCTTGTCCTGTGGGCATAGGAGTCAGTTGTTCGGCAGACAGACAGATAAAGGCAAAGATAACATCAGAGGGCGTGTTTCTGGAAAACCTTGAAACTGATCCGTCTCTATACCTTCCGGTGCCTGAACCTGAGATCACTGGATCTGTTCATATAAACCTGAATAAACCGATGGATGATATAAGATCACATCTTTCAGGATTCCCTGTTTCAACCAGACTTCTTCTTTCCGGGAAAATGGTGGTTGCCAGGGATATTGCCCATGCAAAAATAATGGAACTTCTTAAAAATGGCCATGAAATGCCTGATTATATGAAAAAATATCCTGTTTATTATGCTGGGCCTGCCAAGACTCCGAAAGGCCACGCATCCGGTTCTTTTGGCCCGACAACAGCAGGCAGAATGGACTCTTATGTGGCAGAATTCCAGAAAAGAGGAGGAAGCCTTGTAATGGTGGCAAAGGGCAACAGAGGCAGACAGGTTAGGGATGCCTGCAAGGAATTCGGGGGATTTTACCTCGGCTCAATCGGTGGACCTGCCGCAAGGCTTGGAAGGGACTGCATTACCAAGGCTGAATTGATTGAATTTCCTGAGCTTGGGATGGAAGCCGTTTATCTGATAGAAATCAAAGATTTCCCAGCCTTTATTATTATGGATGACAAGGGAAATGATTTTTACGATTCTACAATGGTGTGAATTGTTTCCGAGACTATGTTATATTTTCAGAATGCTTGGATAGCAAGAAAAACGAAGATCCGGAAAAAATGAAAATTTCATTTTTCAATCATTTAACATAATCATATAGTTCTTGAGGTGCTTTTTTCAAGAAGCAATCCGCAGGTGGCTTTTCATCTTAAAGTACGGCACCATAAAAATTGATTGTTTCGAAAAAAGGCAAAATATGGCGGTGGCGTCATGCCTGACTTGATCCGTGATATTTGTATTTTCAGGTGTTTATGGATTCCGGCCTTCGCCGGAATGACGGTGATCGGATTTTTTGCGACCTTGTCAAAATTCTATTTTGTTATTGAGAGGAAATTTTAATGGGCTGGACAGGGAAATTCGTTGGAGCTGCGATCGGTTTTTTCTGGGGAGGTCCAATCGGTGCCCTGATTGGCGCGGCTATAGGCCATCAGTTTGATAAATCCAAGACTTCATTTTTCTGGAATACTTATACAATTGAAACAAATGATTGGCAGGAAAATCATAATGAGGCGAATATAGCTTTTTTTGTCTCTGTCTTTTCAATGCTCGCCAAGATGGCTAAATCTGATGGCGCTGTGTCCCAGGCCGAAATAGAGTCTGTTGAATCATTTATGAAAAATCAGCTTCATCTTGACGCCAGAGGCCGAAATTTTGCCATAAATATTTTCAGGTCTGCCCTAAATTCTCCCGAATCTTTTGATAGTTTTGCCCGCCAGTTTTATTATCGTTTTCAGTATGACCCCGAGCTTCTTGAAATGATGGTCGACATGCTTTTAAGAGTTGGGTATGCAGACGGTGAAATAACAAGATCTGAGGAAGAGCTTGCTTACACGGCAGCCAGGATTTTTGGGATAAGTTCTTCGGCCTTTGAATATATAAAGAGCAGATATGCCCACGCCTCAAAAAAGTCATATGTTGTGCTCGGGGTTGATGAAGACTCCTCTGATGCCGAGATTAAGAGCAGATACAGAAAACTTGTGCATGAATATCATCCTGACAAACTGGCTGCAAAGGGCGTTCCCGATGAATTTGCCAGATATGCAAGGGAACGGTTTGGTGAAATTCAGTCAGCATATGAGGAAATAAGAAAGGAGAGGGGGTTTTAGCAATGGAAGATAATTGTTCTGATATATGCATCTTCCCTTTTGAAATTGTTGATTATGAAGAAGTGATTAATCTATGGGAAATGTGCGATGGCATAGGTTTGAGCTCTGCTGATTCTCCTGAAAAAATAGGGGCTTATCTGGAACGAAATCCTGGAATGAGCTTCATTGCCAAAATAGACGGGAAAATTGCGGGGGCTGTTCTTTCCGGTCATGACGGACGCAGGGGTTTTATTCACCACCTTGCAGTTCATCCCTTGTTCAGAAAAAAAGGCATAGGCAGAAAACTTGCTAATGAGTGCGCTTCGGCACTTGAATCAGCTGGCATAGAAAAATGTCATCTGTTTATCTTCGCAAGCAATGAATCAGGAATAAAATTCTGGGGAAATACTGGTTGGTCAATGCGTAAAGACATAGGCATCATGTCCAGGGATCTGGATACGCGGGGGGTTACTTCCTGTACCCGTTTTAAAGGTTGTTCATGCTGATTTGTGATGATTCGCCATCATGGGTTTTTGAGCCATATTTTATGCCTTCAGCCCTGCAAGCGCAGAAGACAATTATACTTCACATCGTCATAAATTGAACTCTTCTTTTAGATAAAAGGTCAAAGGCCGCTTTTTGAAAAAAGCTTGGCAAAAACTTTTCGGTTATGGATTCTTTTGATCGAAAAACATATGTTTTCGACTCGTGATAAAAAACCATAAAAGTTTTGGGAAAGGTCTGGAAAACCCTTTTTCAAAAGGGTTTTCCAATAATAATCCAACAACAGGCTTGCCATTCAAACGGCCTGACTTATTTCAAATGTTCAAGCTGTGACATTGATGAGCATATTTTATCAAAAATATTATATTGTCATTGTAGTAGTAGGACTCCACAGATTTAAAATTAAGAGAGCTTTCAGCAATTTTGATGAGGCCGCAAAAAGCTCAATTTTCGTCATTCCGGCGGGGCCTGTCCCGGTGGGGCAGAAATAATTGAAATTACAAAGATGCCGGATCAAGTCCTGCATGACGCTGACGCTCTTTTTTACCTTTTTGCGAGTCCATCAATTTTTCATTTTTCTTTTCCATGAACCGACCTTGAAGTGCTCTTGTTTCAGAGGTAGTTCGGATATTATCATCCCTGACAGAATTATAATGCAGCCAAGCACTGCTTTTATCCCAAGCCTTTCTCCTGCCCATATGTACCCAGCCACAGCTGCAAATACTGGTTCTGTCGAAAAAATTAGCGCTACCCTTGTGGGAGTTGTGAATTTCTGAAGTCTTGTCTGGGTAAGAAATGCAAAGACAGTTCCCAGGCATGCCGTGATTAAAATGGCAATTATTACGCCCGGATTTTTTATGGCTCCGGAGCCCGCGAGACCTATGAAATCCTCAAACATAAGAGAGCACAAAAGATTCAGGACAGATACGACCGCAACCTGAATCATGCATAGAACAAGGGCTGACTGGCCTGGTGAAAATTTTCCTGTGAAAACTATGTGAAGGGCAAAAGAAGCAGCTGCAAAGAGAATCAGAAGATCCCCCTTATTAAAAGAAACAGGGCCTGTCATTGTGAGAAGATAAAGCCCTGCGGCTGCGCATGTTATTCCTATTACAGCCTGAATCCGTATTTTGTGCCTTAGCATGAAGAAAGCAAAGACAGGAACCATTACAACGCTGAGGCCAGTTATGAAGCCTGCATTGGACGATGTGGTATAAAGCAGCCCGAATGTCTGGGTCGAATACCCGCAGCAGAGCCATATTCCAATTATTAAGCCTCTTTTTATGGAATCCTTGTTTATTTTGTCTTTTATGCCGGGCGTGAATGCAGAAAGACCAGCGAAGAGGCAGAAGGCTGTAAAAAATCTGACTGCATTGAAAGCAAAGGGAGGAAGAACAGAAATTGCATCCTGAACCATTACAAAGGTTGCGCCCCATACAAATGAAATGAACAGGAGAGACATATCTGCCACAACTGACTTGCTGATTTTCAAAGACATGAAACTTAAACCTTATTTGCTCAGAATGATTTTGGATTTGTGATTTTAGATTAATGATTCAAGGAATATAAAACTGCCATCCAAAATCCAAAGTTTATTTGCCGAGCTTTTTTTTTAAAATGGCTATGAACTATTTTCAGTATGGTTGTCTGGTCTGAAAAAAGTGATTTACAAAAATATCGAAAGTATTGTTTTCAAGCATCTGACATAATTATAAAGTTTTTGCGGAGCTTTTTACAAAAAGCGACTCGCCGAAGGCGCTCATAACTGAAAATAAGACAGAGCAAAATTTTTAATGATTCACCGGTGTAACGCGTGAAATATAAGCCTGAGATATATAGATAGACGTTGGCCTTCAACTGTAATCAAAAATCCGACTTCCAAAATCAAGAAATCATAGATGTTTAATGCTTTCCACCAAGGTAGGCATTCTGCACCTCAGGATTCTGAAGTAGGCTGTCAGCGTTATCCTCAAGAATTATTTTCCCGACTTCGAGGACATAACCTCTGTTAGCCAGTTTAAGAGCTGCCCGTGCATTTTGTTCAACCAGAACAACTGTGACTCCCTGTCTGTTGATTTCTTTTATGGTCTCAAATATCGTCCTTATTATTAAGGGCGCAAGGCCAAGGCTTGGTTCGTCAAGAAGAAGTATTTTGGGCTGGGACATCAAGGCTCTGCCGATGGCGAGCATCTGCTGTTCACCACCGCTCAGGGTTCCTGCGAGCTGCTTTTTTCTTTGTTTGAGTATTGGAAAGAGTTCAAAGATCCACTCAACTGTTTTTTTTGTGGCTGAATCGTCTTTTACTGTAAAAGCTCCGAGTTTCAGATTTTCCATGACGGTCAGGGTTCCAAAAACCCTTCTGCCTTCAGGTACCTGTATTACGCCTTTTTCCACAGTTTCATGGGCTGGTATTCCGTCAATCCTTTTGGAGTCAAAGAGTATTTCGCCCTTGTGTGGTTTTACAAGGCCGCTGATTGTCATAAGGGTTGTGGATTTGCCAGCTCCGTTTGCCCCTAGAATGGAGACGATCTCACCCTCAAAAACCTTTAAATTTATATTATGAAGGGCTTCAACATTGCCATATTTGACGGATACGTCTTTAAGTTCAAGTATTGGGGAGTTATCAGTCATTGTCTGCACCAAGATAAGCTTCTATAACCCTCGGATTGTTCTTTACTTCTTCGGGTGTGCCTTCGGCAATTTTTGAGCCGTATTCGATAACAATAATCTTTTCACATGCTCTCATGACAAGCCCCATATCGTGCTCTATGAACAGAACCGTTATGCCTTTCTGTTTGATTCTGTATATCAGTTCAAGGAGCTCTTCAGTTTCCTGATTGTTCATACCTCCGGCAGGCTCATCAAGGATAATGAGATCAGGATCAGAAGCAAGCGCTCTGGCTATTTCAAGAAGTCTTTGGTTGCCGTACGACAGATTAGAAGCAAGGATTTCCGCCTTGTCAAGAAGTCCTACAAAGTCAAGGCATTCAGCGGATTTTTCAAGAGCTTCCGCCTCTTCTTTTTTCTGCCATGGGAGACTGAACATTCCTGAAAAGATTCCAGACTTCATTCTACAGTGGCAGCCAGCAAGAACATTTTCCACAGCCGGAAGATTCTGGAAAAGGCGTATGGACTGAAATGTCCTTGATATTCCTTTTTCCACAATTTCATGGGGCTTTTTGCCTTTGATTGACTCTTTCTTGAAAATTATGCTGCCTTCATCAGGGACATAATTACCTGTAATCAGATTAAAGAGGGTCGTTTTTCCAGCGCCGTTCGGACCGATTAGACCGACAATCGTTCCTTTTGATATTTCAAACGTGGCTTCTGAAACTGCCGTAAGTCCGCCAAAATGCTTTGTCACTCCATGTAATTGAAGAACACTCAAATCAGGCCTCCTCTGTTTTTATGAATTTTTTCAAAGGAAGTTTGTACGTGCGGGGCAGGGGAGGGATCAGGCCTCTGTTTCTGAAAATTGCCATCAGAATCATCGCCAGACCGAAAACAAGCATTCTTGCGTTTGAAAGATCCCTGAAAATTTCAGGCAGACCAATAACGATTACTGCGCCAAGAAGCACTCCGGGTATGCTTCCTGAACCACCCAATATCACAATTGTGAAAACGATGACTGATTCCCAGAAATTAAAGGATTCAGGAGCAATTGTAGTCATTTTTGCAGCAAATATATTTCCTGCCATTCCTGCCCAGGCTGCACCTGTTACAAAGGCAGCCAGTTTGTATTTTGCTGTGTCTATTCCGCTTCCTGATGCAGCTGTCTCATCTTCTCTTATATAATTGAGAGCCCTGCCGAATCTTGATTTTTCAAGTTTGCTGAACAGATAAATTGTAAGGCAGAGGAAAAGGCCTATGAAATAATAAAAATCAGAAGGGCTTTTTATTACAAGTTCAGAAATTCTGGGGCGCGCAATTCCAAATATTCCGTTTGCTCCGCCTGTGAGGCCGAACAGGTCATTAATGATCGCAATTCTGACAATTTCTCCCATGCCTATTGTCACAATGCACAGATAATCTCCCCTCAGATGGATTATCGGTCTTGCAACTACAAGCGCAAACAAGGCCGCTGTTATCCCGCTAACAGGCATGAGCCAGAGTGTTGGTATATGGTAGTGGGTGTTGACTATGGCGGTTGTATATGCGCCCATTGCATAGAAAGCGGCATGACCAAGGTTGAAAAGGCCGGTATGACCAACGATTATGTTAAGGCTAAGAGCAAGGATTGCGTAAATGCCTATATTGTTTATGACATCAATCCAGTATTTATCTTTAAGGAAAACCGGAAGCATCAGAAAAAACAGGGCAATTATGGCGTATATGTAATTTTTATTTTTATTCATATTTCAGCGTTATATTAAAAACTATAATCCAAAAGTTTTTTGCGGAGCTTTTTTACAAAAAAGCGACCCGCCGGAGGCAAAACCAATTCAGGCATGCTTGATTTTCAAAATCACAATTTCTCAGCGACACGTTCTCCCATGAGTCCTGTCGGCCTGAAAACAAGAATCAGAATCAGTACTCCGAAAGCAATGGCATCCTTCCATGCTATTGATATATAGGCAGATCCAAGTGCCTCAACCAGTCCAAGTATTAATCCGCCTATCATGGCCCCCGGAATATTGCCTATTCCGCCTATTATTGCAGCCGTAAAAGCCTTGAGCCCGTATACCCATCCCATGGTGAAGCTTATCTGTCCGTAATAAAGTCCGACCATCAGTCCGGCTGCTCCGCCTAAAGCCGGGCCTGTCATAAAAACAATTGCTATGACCCTGTCTACATTAATACCCATGAGCTTTGCAGCCCCCTGGTCAATGGCTGTTGCCCTTATTGCGGTACCTATTTTTGTTTTCTGTATGAAAAAATAGAGGGCTGCCATCATGCAAAGGGATATTGCGAGTATGATTAGCCTCATTACGGGGATGTCCACACCTGCTATTGAAATTACTGTTCTTGGGAGAATATCGTGGGGATAAACCCTGAACTGGGTGCCGTAAATCAGCATCACCGCATTCTGGAAAAAAATGGAAGCACCGAGGGCAGAGACCACAGCGGATAATCTTGGGGATTCCCTTAATGGTCTGTAAGCCATTCTTTCAAGCAGAGTTCCTGCAAGCGCCACAAGACCCATCACCATTATGCAGAGGATTAGAAGTCCGAGAACTCCTCCGACCTTGTCTGTGATTGTAGTTGCAGCAAGAAGGGTTAATCCGAGATAGGCTCCAATGGTGAAAAGATCACCGTGGGCAAAATTTATCAGTCTAAGTACGCCGTAGACCATTGTATATCCAAGGGCAACAATGGCGTATATGCTGCCCACTGCAAGTCCGTTGGTTACCTGTTGAAAAAAGAATTCCATATTATCCGGTTATTGCCTCCGGCGGGTCGCCTTTTGAAAAAAGCTCCGCAAAAACTTTTATATTTTGGTTTTTTAAAACACAAAAAAGCTGAACTGTTTATCCTTACTGGATTTGTACCGAAATTCTTTACATTTGAAATCTTTTTGTGATTCCATGAAAGATACAAATTCTTGAAAAACTTTCCATCCGAATCTTTCATGGTATGACAAAAAAAACCGGTTCTGTCCACGATGAGACAGAACCGGATTGAATTATTTAAAACTTTTAGGGCTGCATTACAAAAGCGCCTTTAGCATCGACTTTGTATACCTTGTAAACACTGCCGACTCTGTCTCCCTTTGCATCAAATGAAATATCACCTGAGATGCCTTTAAGGTTTTTGAGCTGAGTGTGCATGAAGTCAGCAAGTTTTTTAGGATCAGTCGAATTTGTTGCCTTGATCGCTTCGCATATTGCCTTGAAAGCATCACCGGCAAGAACCGCATATATTGACGCAGGAGCTTTGCCATATTTTTTTGAAAATTTTGCTGTGAAATCTTTTGCTTCAGGAGTAGCAAGATCCTGTGGAACAGGAGCGCTTACAAATGAAAAACCTTCGGCAGCAGGAGCTCCTGCAATCTTTATAAGGTCAGGATTATTGGTCGCGTCGCTGCCTATTACCGGAACCTTCAGGTTCATTTCCATTTTCTGGCGGAGAAGAAGTCCTGCTTCAGGATAGTAACCAGTATAGAAAATTGCATCCGGATTAACTGATTTAATTTTTGTAAGGATTGCTGAATAGTCCCTTTCACCTGGAGTAAGAGCGTCAAAGAAAACAACCTTTACGCCAGCTTTTTCAATGATCGCCTTTGATTCGTCTGCAAGGGTCTTTGCAAAAGAGGTGTTGTCATGAAGAATGGCAATGTTTTTGTATCCTGCAGCAGTAATTGCCTTTGCTGCCACATTGCTCTGCTCGTCATTTCTTGGGGCTGTTCTGAAGAAAAGCTTTAGACCTTTTTCTGTCAGATTGTTGGCTGTGGAGCCTGTTCCAATCTGGATTATGCCTGCTTCATCATATATATTCTGGGTGGCTTCTGTGATTGATGAACCATACGTGCCGATTACAGCTACTACGCCTTTTGTGGAGAGTTTCTGTGCAGCAAGAGACGCAGTTCTTGGATCACCTGCATCATCTTCCACAACGACTTCAATTTTTTTACCGGCAACGCCTCCGGCAGCATTCAAATCATCGGCCATTATGGAAATGACATCCTTCATCCCCTGGCCTTCACTTGCCCACTGACCAGTCATTGGACCCATAACACCTATTTTGACGGTGTCCGCAGCTGACGCTACACCCGCCATAAGAAAAAAAGCCGAGAATAATGCAATAGCTGTTTTTTTCATTGTCTCCCCCAATTTGAAACAGTTTAAGGTTATAATTTCAGGCTGGAAACTCGTATCAAAGATATTTAAACGTGTCAAATATAAGACAGAATGCATATTCATTCATTTCCAGAATAGAAACTGTGCACAAAATGGCCTAAAATAAAAGAATTGATATTACGGACGGTGAATTTGAGGCTTTGTGATCTGTTTTAAATTTTGTGGCTCTGCCTGATTTTCAGTTAAGAAGTGCCTTTTATGGTTAATTTGCCATCAAAAAAGGGTGATGCGTAGGTCTGATTAGGACTCCCTTTGTCCGTAATCCGACGTTAAGCCGAGTGCCTTCGGCGGGTCGCTTTTTGTAAAAAACTCCGCAAAAACTTTATGGTTTTGTTAGTAGGCAAAAAACTGATATTTTTAGAGTTTTAAAAATCTTAAGCCCATGAACTTTCAAATGTTACTGAGAATTGAGCATAACCACATTAAATTTTGGAAAGTCTGTATCTATTTTATTTCCCATTTTCCTTTGATCCAATTTATTTGGAATTCAGAGCCAAGACATTTGAGCTTCTCTGGGCTTTCAAGAGTGTTTCTGATGAATTTCAGGCTCTGATTGTTAATCCATTTTAAATCTGACGGCCCGCATTTTTCACCAAAGTCTGTCTCGAATTCTATCTTGGGGCTGGATGTTTCTATATTCCAGATTTGTATCGAATTTGAGAGGTAGCCTGCCTCAAGATCAATTGAAGAGGCGGCAAGTCTTTTTTTGTCAGGTGAGACTATTGGCCTTCCTTCCAGACTGATTTCGTTGCCTGCCCTGACGCTGACAAGAAGAAACTCATGTCCCTCCCATCCTCCCACAAGCACCAGGAAATATCCAATATCTTTCATATGGGATATGAATGCGTATTTTACGGCAGATTCACCTTCAGTTAAATTATTTTTCAGAACTACAGTTCGAGTTTGGGCTTTAAGCTCAAGCTCCTCACCTTTTCTTGAGACTATTTTGCTCGCTTTTTTTATGTTTGCCTGCTCTTCTGAAAAATACAGGGTCGTATCAATTTGTGCATAGTTTGACTGAATGGTTTTGCCACTTTGGGGTTTTATTTCACAGTTACTGAGATTCCTATCACTGGCCAGTATTGAATATGGCAGCGTAAGGAGCAGAAATAATGTAATGATGGCTTTTCCCATGTACATCCTTTGAAATACAGTCAGTTTTCGATTGAAACTATGTCGAATCGCTTTTCTCCCTTTCGAAGCTTGAAAATGAGTGAGCCGGTTTTGTTGAAAGGCCAGAGTTCCTTATATACAATCCCGGATTCTCGTGTTGGGAATTGCCTCTCAATGTAGAAAATCAGCTCTTTATGAGGGAATTCTCCTTCAATAAGCTTTTCCAGGCTGTAGGTGAATCTGTATAGCGTATAGGAATAATCTCCTTTGATTATTTTTGTCAGCTGCCTTTCGTCTGTAAGCTTGGCTTCAAGTTTGACATCATATTGTTCCTGGTCCTGGAACCAGGGGATCTGATTTCCGGGTGTTTTTGCATTGACCTGACTCATAAGAGACTGATCCGGAAATATTTTTTGTTCAATATAACCTTTTGCAAAAACGTAAGAATGTAAACAGTACAAAAGAATAATGAACAAAAAAAACTTCAGCAGGTTCCTGAATAAAGAAACATGTTGAAAGCCCTTAATAATAGTTCTGTTATACAAAAAAGATAATACAGGGGAAAACCGCATCCAAATCCCTTTTATAAGTCTGGCTTGACTACTATCCTTATTTTTTCATTTCCAAATTCAATGATATCCCCTGCAAAGATTTTTTTGCGTTTTCTTGTTTCAACTTCCCCGTTAACAATCACATGACCTTCGGAAATGACATGCTTGGCTTCGCCTCCGCTTGACGCGAGATTTTCGAATTTAAGAATTTTATATAGTTCCACAGGTTCTGCGTTAATTTCAATTTCTCTCATATGTTATTCCTGTTTTTAGATTTTCTACGCCGATGGTTTTGGCTGATGATTTTGATCCATAAATCCCTGATGTTTAGCATGGCTTTTCACATATAGCAGTAGTTACTTCAAAAAGCGAGCCGACTCATGTATCTTGTGAGCAATCCTTGAAGTTTGTGCGCACCTCGGCCAAGTGGCTTTTATGACGGAGAATTGACTATTTTGTTTTATAGATGGCACTAAAAATGCATTCTTTGTCTGGCTATCAATATAAGGAGGAAAAAATGGTATCAATTTTGAATAATGCATATAGCACAAACAGCTTGTACAATAACCCATACGAAAAGGTCACGGATTCTTCTGAGGCATCGAAAACTTCAAAAGCAGGAACTGAAACCAAAGCCACTTCATCATCATCAAGAGACACTGTAACCCTTTCAGATGATGTGGCTGCAGCAAGGACGCGGGAGGCTATGGGACTTAACCCGACAGGTCCGCTCAGGTTAAGCGATTTTAAAGCTGCGGCTGAAATTCAGACTGAAGCTGTTAACCAGAAACTTGCTTCTTTAATGAAAGAGCAGGGTGTCTCAAGTGATCAGGAAATAACGCTTTCCTTTGATTTAAAATCTAAGATAACGATCAAGGAAAATTTTTCCGGCAAAGCAAAGCTTGAAAAGGCTCTGAATGAGGATAAAAGCTTTGCTCTTTCGCTTAAAGGTCTGAATGCAAACTCGGGAATTCTGAATTATACCAAGGATATTCAGACGAGGATCAGCAACATGAATCTTGCCGAATTCATGAACTCTGATCCTGACTGGAGTGACATAACTTCACTTGCTTCAAAGTATTCGGAATTTAAAAGCAGCGCCAATCCTTTGGCGACACTTGTCAATATCGGCAATAGTCAGACACCGTATGTCTTTAAATATGATCATGAGGGACGCCAGACTTAAAACATGACGTGATTGTCATTTCTTGTACATTTTTTTGATTCCCATAGTTCCGGCGCAGTCCGGAATCCAGAAGTCGATGCCGGATCAAGTCCGGCATGACGTCACCGCCTTTTTTTGACTTTTTGCGAGTCATCAATATCATGTTGCTTTTATGCCCATTTTTTCAGCGTGCAAAAATGACCACGAGAGTCAAAACAAATACGAGGGTGAAAAACATCGCAAGTTCGATACATTTTTCCGAAAGCTTCATATTGCCTCCCCCAGATACTAAAAACGACAATGTCGAAAAAAGTCTGGTTCCCGTCATTTCTGTCCAGGACGGAATCCAGAAGTAGTTGATTATGGCAGCTTTATCCAAAAAGAATCCCAGGTGCTTTTTCATAAAGGCATACCTCGTTCGCAATTTTTTCAAACTGTTTGACTGCTTCCCTCAGAATAATGATGTCCTCATCTGAAATATCAGTGCGGACATAATCCTCAAAAGAACAAATCTCCTGCTTTGTTTCTAATCTTAAAATCGTTTTCCTGAGATCAGTGTCAAGCGGATATAGTTTTTCAAGCGAGTATATAAGATCCGTAAATGTATGATTTACAGGCATGGACAAATTATATCCGAGTATGGCCATTACAAATTTCTCAAGGGACATGGCAAGGAGGTTGTAAAGAATAGAATTGTTGAATTTATTCTTTTCTCCCTTTCCTGCCTTCAGATACTGTCGTCCTTCTCTTAGCCAGGTGCTCCAGCTTGCTTCGGATTTTTTCATCTCCAGGTCCTTTATCCAGCTACTGCTAATATTTGATGATTTCTGCATGCTTCCTCCCTGTTTGTGCTTTTTTATTTAATAATATGCAATAAATCTGCCATTAATATTATTAATAAAATCAAGGCATGTGTATTTGTTTTTAAACAAAAAGGTAATTAAATATTATATTAATTCATAAATGTAATTTTATATTTACGAGCTTCCTTGCATATTAGCGTGTTTGCCACATATCTAAAAAATTATGGTCTCGCAAAAAGTCAAAAACGGGCGGTGCCGTCATGCCGGGCTTGATCCTGCATCTTTTGATCAACGACAGTTATAAATCCCCCCTGACGACAATTAGAATTCCCGCTTAATGCAAACCCGGTTATCCAATGTTGTGATATGGAGGATCATTGGATGATCACTGACAATCAGGTGAAGAAATTGAAGAAAAATTTAAGCGCGGGAAAAAGCCTTGTAATCTCGGCATTGCAAGCTGGCATGGATGAAAAGACAGCGAGGAAATACAGGGATCTGGACAAGCTGCCGAGCGAGCTGAAAGCATCCAGTGATAGGTGGTGGCGAACTCACGCTGAC
>NZ_AUEY01000082.1 GCF_000426225.1 Desulforegula conservatrix Mb1Pa | reverse complement strand
GGATGAAAACGAACCTGTGGTTTCAAGGGTTGAAATCCCTGTGATCTGGGCAGGGCCTAATCGCGGTGTGATCTGCCCGCCAACAGAGGGCAGTTATTGTGATCTTTCTTATTATGACGGGGATCCGAACTATCCAAGAATTTCAAATTTCAGATGGCACGGAAACAAAGCGCCTGGCTGTGAGCTTGGAGCCTTCATAATTCAGTCCGGCCCAAGCTGCCACATAAAGATAGACGCTGAAAAGAACATCATTCAGGTCACGCCTTCGGACATAAATATGGAAGCAGGCGGAAGCATGAACATTGAGGTTACAGGCGACGTAATCATAAACGCCGGAGGCGCAGTGGCTGTGACAAGCACGGGAAATGCCACGGTACAGGCTGCCGAAGTTAGCATCAAGGGCGCAAAAATAAAGCTGAACTGAAGGAGAATCAAATGGCTTTTTGTCCGTTTTTGTCACTGAAAATTCAATCGATTAAAACCCAGATCGTTGACCAGGTCGGGAAAGTTTACACAAGGACTCCGGCTGGCCAGTATCTGGATACTGCGGGCAATTCCCTGGAAACCAACGAACCTGTCGCAATAGCGTCTGCCCTGGCCATGGAATCTTCAGTAATCAGCCTCAGAGATTCAGCAGGCAATATTTATACGCCTGATTCAGAAACAGGCAAATACGTGGATTCGGAAGAAAAGACAGCCTTTGAGAACGAGTCTGACCTGTCAATGGCTGTTACCGATGGTTCTGAATATGGCTTTTTCAGATGTCCTGAAGATGGTTCATGCAAGCTTTGGGATGTGGTCAACAGCAGATGCGGAATGATGGGGTCTGACGCCTTGCTTAAGATGGCGAGCCAATCATCAGGAAGCAAGCCTCCCAAGGCAGCTATCCTGGTCAATGAATATATGGGAGCAGAGGATCTGGACGGGAATGGCCTGATCTATGGAAAAACTTTTTATATCAAGGCTGATTCAAGGCCTCCCATGCTGGCCAGCTTACCTGAAAAGGGATCTGCCCTGACATGGGATGAATATCTTCAGACCCTTGCTCATTAACCCATAAAGTTTTTTGCGGAGCTTTTTTTCAAAGAAGCGACCCGCCGGAGGCCACAATAATGCCAGGGATAGCTTTGACAAATGACCTTGTAATCGGAATTTGCAGCCACGGCCTCAGATGCTGTCCACATGCTGTCGTGGGATACCACGGTTCAGGATCTCCGGACGTTTCAGGCAATGGCAAGGGAGTTCAGAGATCCGGGGACTTCGGCACACACACATGCCCGCATTGCGGAGTGTTCATGGTGATCGGAGGATCACCTGATGTTTCCGCGAACGGCAAGGGCGTGGCAAGGGTCGGCGATCCTGTGACCCATTTCTGCGGATCCGGCATCTGTGTTACTGGATCCGCAAATATTACGGCGAATGGTGAGTAATGGGAAATATTTACGGATTAGACATGATGCTTGATGAATCGCTTCAGGCTGTTGTGGCAGCAAACGGAGAGACGGCCATAACCGAAGGAGCCAGGGCAGCCGTCCAGGACATAAGGCTGAGGCTGGCAACTCCTCTGGGTTCGCTGTTTTACGACAAGGAATTCGGCTCTGAAATCTATCTTTATGCCAAGGACGAAAACACGGTCACGAACAGAATGGCCCTGGTTAATGAAGTAGTTTACAGGATCGGACTCGATCCGAGGGTTGTGCCTATGTCTGCCCAGGCCATGGTTTCAGGATGGGATCACACAGGCATTGTTATTCAGGCGGAAGCCAGGCTGATAGACCAGAATCATAAATTCAACCTGGTAATGGAAATCGGCGCAAACATGGAAATGGTGATCAAGGATGCCAATTGAATATAAAAAACCTGGGGTTATCAAAACACTCGAAAACATCAGAGGCAGCCTTTTTGAACGCATTGAGGCGGTTCAGGCTGCTGGAGATTTGCCACAGCCTCTCAATCTCAACAGAGGGCCTGTCCGTGGTTTGATAGAGCTTTGGGCCTGGGGTCTTTATCAGCTTTATCAGTTCCTTGATTTTGTGCTTAAGCAGGCGTTTCCGTTAACAGCCACAGGTTTATGGCTTGATCTGCATTGCGGTCAGGTTGAAGTCTCGCGCAAGAAGGCCACAAAAGCCAGGGGAAGTGTAATTTTCTACAGAAACGGAAATACAGGCAATATCCCCATAAATGCTGGCAGCGTTATCAGGACACCGCCAGACGGACTCGGCAATGTTTATCGGTTTGTTACATTGGCCGACGTGGTTTTACAGGATGGAGAAATAGAAACACTTGTCGCTGTCGAATCAGAATCCTATGGCTGCGCTGGCAATGTAACAGCGGGCCAGATAAGGGAGATGGCCTCTGTTATTCCTGGAATTGACGGAGTGATTAACCGGGCCGGGTGGCTTACATCAGAAGCCATAGACGAAGAAGATGATGACAGTCTCAGGCTCAGGTATCAACTTGCCTGGTCTGCGATAAACGGCTGCACCAAATACGCTTATGAATCTTGGGCAAGGTCTGTGGCCGGAGTGACTGGAGTAAGGATCATGGATAACCATCCAAGGGGCCAGGGCACGGTTGATGTGGTGATCAGAGGCGCGGCAGGGTTGCCGACCGCAGAGTTGGTAGCGGCTGTGAATACTGTAGTTAATGAAAAAAAGCCAATCAACGATGATGTAATGGTCAAAGGGCCGTTGTCAGCAAACATCTCGATTACCGGAGAACTTGAGCTGACAGGAGGTAATCCTGCGGAGATTAGGCTTGCTGTTGAAAACAGAATCAGGGCGCTGTTTTCAGGAACTGTTGTCAGCGGAGTTGCTCCGCTTGAAATAGGTCAGGATGTGACAAGGGATTTATTGACCTTTCTGGTTCTCGGAACTGGATCAAATATCAAAAAGGTAAACTGGGCATCTCCGGTGTCTGACATCGGTATCCCTGATGACGGACTCGGAGTGCTTGAATCACTGGATTTAACCTGGAAATGGGCTGAAGCCTGATGAGTATATTCTGGGATTATTTCAAAAACGGTTTGAAATATGCGCTGATCTGGCGTCCTGGGCCTCTGGCCACTGTTGCCCAAGGGGCTGCTGATGTTCTGGATACAGCAAGGGCGTCTGTGCTCTGGATTCGTGATCAGTTTCTGCCTGACAGGTGCGAGGAAGAGAATCTTGAGGGGTTCGCGGCATCGAGGGGGATTGTTCGCGCCGCTTATGAAACAGATGATCAGTATTACAGCCGGGTAAGGCTGGCCTGGCACTGGTACGTTCTTGGCGGCAGGGAAAGCGGAGTCAGGCGCATAGTCGCGGACGCCTGCGGCATAGACACCGTGGAGATCATCAATCTCAGGGATATTGATCCGGTACGCTGGGCTGAATTCCGGGTGAGGATCAATAATATCCAGGGTGACATGCTCACCAAGCTGCCCACAATGACCTGGGCCATCAATGAGGTGAAACCGGCGCGATCAAAGCTGGCTGGTTATGAACTGGTTCTGCATCTTGAAACTGCTCCTTTGTGGATCGGATACACAGGGCCAGTGACTGGAGCTGTGACGACGGTTTATCCAATGATTGCCACGGAAATAACACTTGAGCCAGTGGTTTTAATGTCTTCCGCAGCAATACATACAGGCTCTGACACCATCATATATCCGAAGGAATCTACTTAGGAGGTTTAATGCAAAAATATTTTTCGATCATGACAAGCATAGGCTTGGCCAAGTATGCACAGGCACTGGTCGACGGTGTTGGTATTGAAATAACCCACATGGCTGTAGGAGACGGGAATGGACTGTTTGTCGAACCATGGGAGGGGATGACAAGCCTGGCGCACGAAGTATGGCGTGGTGAGGTCAACAGAATCGCCCTGTCAGAGGAAAATCCAAACTGGATTACCATTGAGGGTAAGATTCCTTTGGATGTTGGCGGATGGTGGATAAGGGAAGTCGGTCTCTTTGATTCTGCCGGAGATCTTGTGGCAGTTTCCAACTATCCGCCCACAGAAAAACCTGTACTTGCGGATGGAGCTGGCCAGGATCTCTACATCAGGCTGCCGCTCGCAGTTGAGAATACATCAGCTATCACACTGACTATAGAACCATCTGTTGTCATGGCATCCAGGCAATATGTGGACAGCATCACAGAGGTGCTTGCCGAAACTGTGAAGGCCGGGCTTCGAAGAGCCTTCTTCTACACAA
This sequence comes from Desulforegula conservatrix Mb1Pa, assembly GCF_000426225.1. NCBI lineage: Bacteria > Pseudomonadati > Thermodesulfobacteriota > Desulfobacteria > Desulfobacterales > Desulforegulaceae > Desulforegula > Desulforegula conservatrix. The sequence continues at coordinate 13,675 of NZ_AUEY01000082.1, read as the reverse complement.
ACACAATGTAGTCCTTAAGTCTTAAAGGAGGATTTATGGCTGACCAATACGGACGGGTTGCGGCATTAAGACCCTCATCAACAGTAGAAGTGCAACTCTATGCCTGCCCGGCTGGCAGGTTTTTTCAAGGCAGAGTGTCTGTCTGCAACCAGGCCGGGGAATCGGTTGAATACAGCATAGCAAGGTGTGCGGCTGGCCATGGGGATAACCCGGCCCTCGTGGCCGACTGGCAATGTTTCAATGTACCGGTCGATCCTGGCCCTCCACACGAGATTACTGTGAATATGGGAGCCGGGGAAACAATACGGGTTAAGACTGGCCAGGCTGACAGCGTCAGCTTTATTCTTGAAGGCTTGCTAATATAAGGAGGAAGAAATGGGTTCATCATTCCCTGCTCAATCCGGCATTCCAGGAGTCAGGCTGGTTGCTAAATCAAAAATAGACAATGTGAATTATTTCGAAAACCTTAACCTGCTGGGAGATGACTGGGGAAGTGCTTTTGTCTCTCCCATGAATACTCTTTTTGGCACAGGCAACAGCACATTCAGCAAATACTCCCCGTGGGACGCCTCAATTTCAAGCGGGCCAGCTGTTGCGGTTAATGGCAAGCTTTATACTCCAGGATCAACGACCCAGCGTCCTGATGTCTATGATACGTCCACAGATGTATGGAGTGATTCCGGTCTCGCTTACCCGGATCTCAACGATTTGTTGGTTGGTCAGTTTACCGGTAGTTTTGATTACGAGGGTAATTGTTACTATTACAGTAATAAAATTAGTATCACAGATCCTGTAAACTCCTCATTTAATTTCCGAAAATATGACCCTGTGAGCAATACCTTCACAGCATTAGCTTCTTTGCCTGCAAGCCCAACCAATCTTAAGGCCGCGATGTATGCTTATATGGGTTCAAGTGGTGGTTACGGTTATTTTATGCAGGTTGTCAAAAATGCGGTGGGAACTTATGTACCTTCAAATTTCCCGACAATATACAGATATCATTATGCCTCAAACGTATGGTCTGATCTGGCCGTTGTCCCTCCTGTGGTAGCCAGTGGTGTGGGGGCTGGATCTGATACACACACACAGATGATGCTAAAGACCAATTCCATGTCCTGCAAATATTCCAGTACCAAATTTCTGGTCAATTTCAAAATATCGAAATTAGAAAATTATGCTCGCGGAGCATTATCTAATAATATTTTTTTGTTCGACACAGCCACCAATCAATTCATCAGATTCTGCAATTTTCTATTCAATATCAATCAGCCAGGCATCAGGAGTGATTCAGGCCATTACCTCATCTCTGACACCCGGATGTTCTACCAAAATGGGGTTCTATACCTTTGGTCTCCATTATTTAAAGGGTTGATGGCTTATGTGGAAGCTACCGGACGCCAGTATCATGTACCCATGGCTGCGACAGCCTTGCTTGATCCAATGATAGCCTTCAGTGACGGCAAAATCTATATCTGGGGGGGCAATTTGGGAGACTCATCTACGACTGTAGCGTCAAAAATTCATAATACATCAGGGCTGAAAATAGACCTTGTTAAGCTTTCAGCTTTTCTCAAGTCATCAAAAACAATCGGCATCAAAATGCCTGTGTTTGCCTAAGGGGGAATAGATGAGCGGTATTACATATGAAATTTTGCAAGGAAACAAGGCGAGGGTGTTCGGACTGGGCCATGATATTATGTATCCGACAGATGCACAGGGACAGCCGTTTTCATCATTTGCGGAAGCCGAAGCTTACGCTGTTGATCAGATAGCGAGGATTACCAAGGAAAGAGCAGGAATTCAGTATATATATGCCCATGTAGTGCTTTCAGGTGGAGATGGGCGTAATGATCCGATAGGTGTGGCCAACGACGGGATCGAGGGCTTGAATGTGATTTGTACTGTAAGACAAAGCGAGGATCCAGGATCTCCTGTTATTGAAGCCCTGCCAGACAGGACATGGAGACTTCTTTTGAGAACTTCAGCCGGAAGCGCAGAATATGAAACCATATCAGCGTCTATGGTTAGCGGAGTCATGTCCTTCACATATAAAACAACAAATCAGCTGGCTGTGCTGGTAAAGATTGACCCGAACGACATGAACGAAATCTTTGAACTCGGCGGGTTTAAATATGGCATCAGGCTTATTGGTGATCTTCAGTTCAAGGTTTACAGGAAGCTATAATGGACAGTGACGGTTGTACCTGCTTTTTTGATGGGAACTGGTGGGCGTGCTGCGTGGGGCATGACTACGAATACGCAGACGGAGGAACATTAACGGATAAGATCGTATCTGACTGGAAGCTTGCAAAATGTGTGGCCAATAGAGGCGGTACGGTAAACAAAGTGGCTGCCGCTCTTATGTTTGTCGGCGTCAGCGTTGGCGGATACACCAGGTATAGGTTCAAATAAGGAGAAAAAAAGCATGGATAAAGGACGTTACAAAGGACTTCCTCAGGACGAAAACGGTAAGCCAATAATGTCATCACCTGAGCCCCATCTGACAATGATCACAACAACAGACGCATGGGTGGATATTACTGTATCAGCCGAGCATGAATGTAAATCTCTACTGGCAATTGTGCATTCCGGGGACTTTGCAAATTTCAGCAACTCGAGCCTCGGCCTTGAGTTCCATTGGCGACCATCTGCAGATTATGCAGGAATGTGGGCACCATTAACTTCAGGGCCGTTACCATTCTGCGCCAAGGGCGGCGGCGGTATGGGGCAAGTGTATCTGCAAACAGGAACCGCGCTGTCGCTTATAATGCTGTAATTTAGGAGATCTTTTTATATGTGCAAGATATTAAAACTAATTATTTTAATAGCGTGTCTGCTTATCCTAATACCAGGAATAGCACTGTCCACAACTTATTATGCCTGTCCGTCCACAGTGGTCACAGCTGGGGCAGGCACCAGAGACGCCCCGTGGAAAGCTAATGCGATCAATTGGACATCGGTACTCCCAGGAGATACAATCTATCTTAGAACCACCCTTGGATCATATAATGAAACGATCACCATAGGAAAATCAGGGACGGCTGGTAACTACATTGTGATAGCATCAGATCCTATTGATGGTGGCAAGGCCGTGATCGATGGGCAATCAACAAGACTCGAAGGGATCACACACAGCTCAAAAACATACATATCTGTAAAAAACGTAAAAATCCAAAAGACTACAGGTGCGAATAATCGGGCAATACTCCCAGGATCGTACTGGAAAATAGGTAGCGGAGTTGAAATATCTAATTGTGGGGCGGGGATGCTTTACAATGGTAATGTCGATCCGTATGTAGACGGAATTACATTTACTGAGGTGGGCACGCTTATACAGTTCTATAATGTTACTGGAACAATTACGTGCAAAAACGTGTCAGCCAAAAATTCGTCGGCAGTGTCCGGCCATTTAAGAGTCGGAGGGACATCCACGACAGGTGTCCTTAATTTTGAAAGCATATCGCTTGATGGAGGCAACGCCAGTGGCAATGGATATGGGCTGCTATGCATAGACTACGGAGTTTTTACAGGCACTTCCTACATCAGGAATATGAGTGTTAAAAATAGTTCTTTGAGAGGTATTTATTTATCTAATTGTTCGGGTTTTAATTTTTATACCACCAATTCCACAAATAACGCTCTCTCAGGACTAGGAATTTATGGAGGTTGTTCCAATATTAAATTCTATGGCAGCCGTTTTGATAAGAATGCTGATGATGGAGTTGATTTTGTAGGTACATCCCATGACTTGGACTTCTGGTTTTGCTTCGCAGACAGTAATGGATACCCTATACCCAACGATCCTGTTAACTCTGGTGATGGTTTCTCGGCACATGACACGTGCTACAATATTAACCAGTATTTTTGCGTGACGGTCGGCAACAGGAATTCTGGATTTGCTCACGTAGGATCGTCGGCGGGGGTTTTATATCACTGTACATATGCATTTAATGGTAATCAGGCAGCAGGGACAAATAGAGGCGGTATACTGATTAATACCACTGGCGACAACCCAAATGCTCCAGTGGGTTCGAAAAGTTGGAAAATTAAAAACTGCATAGGATATAAAAATTATCCGAGAGAACTGGCTTTAACATCATATGCCAAAAGCTCTATTACAGCTGATTATAATTCGTACAGACCGTTGGATGATGCCAGATTTGCAACATATGATTGGGGAGGGACGTATGCTGATGTTACATGGTCAGCCTATAAAGGCACGTATGAACCCAACTCAAAAAACGAAGATTCAAAGGTCATGAACAATGGGATGATCTCTCCAAAATCTCCGTGCGTAGACGCAGCCCCATGGATTCCAGGAGTCAACGATTCCGGGCAGACTGACCCCTGGGGCAAAAGGGTGTATGGTTTACCAAACATCGGCGCTGATCAGGGCGCTGGAATGTCAGCTACCGGCAACAGACCGTCCATGGGATTCAGGATAGGAATGTAGCTCACCTTCATAACAATAAAATCATTATTCTATACCTTATATATAAAGATATGGCTTCGATCACTCTATCTGTTTTTAATTCCATCTGAAGAGGCTTGCATGTCCAAACCAATTATTCCGTGGATCGGCGGGAAAAGAAAGCTGGCTGATCATATAATACCATTGTTCCCTGACCATCAGTGTTATGTCGAGCCGTTTTGTGGTGCGGCAGCTCTTTTTTTCATTAAAAATCCATCATCAGTTGAAGTCATTAATGATATCAATGGTGAGCTCATAAATCTATATCGTGTTGTCAAATACCACATAGAAGAGCTTTACAAGCAATTCAAATGGGCGCTTATAAGTCGTCAAAACTGGGAATGGTTGAAAATGACAACGCCTGAGACATTGACGGATGTACAACGAGCTGCCCGTTTTCTCTACCTTCAGAAGTTGGCTTTTGGCGGCAAGGTCGATGGGCAATCTTATGGGACGGCAACAACCAGCCGTCCGAGGTTCAATCTGTTTTCCCTTGAACAGGATCTGGCAGACGCTCATTTTCGATTATCATCCACCAACATCGAGCATCTTCCCTGGCAGAATGTAATTGAAAAATATGACAGGCCTCATACCCTGTTTTACTGTGATCCGCCTTACTGGCAGACTGAAGGGTACGGAGTCAATTTCCCATGGTCTGAATATGAAGACCTTGCCAGGCTGTCAAAGCAGATAAAAGGCACGATGATAATATCACTAAATGGCCATCCTGATATCCGGGGGCTTTTTGCTCATTTGCATATGATTGAAGTTGATTATTGCTATACTGTAAATGGAGGGGCTAACAGGACGGACTGCATAGAGCTTATTATGGGCAACTGGCCGGATGGTATTCCGAAGCCTAAACCAGTCGGAAGGCAAAGAGAATTATTCTGATAGTCACGAGACAAAAAACATAAATTTGATACTTCTTTCAAAGTTCGTTTGATGGTATCAAAGTTAAAACGGCGTGAGTTATCTCAATTTTGGGGCCTGAGTTATCTCGCGCCGCTACAAGAAATCCCAAAAGAATTATTATTTCGTTTTTCAACACCTAAAGGGAACATAGCCTTAAAAAAAGCTTTGGCCAGAATCGAAGAACGTCAGTATACAGCCATCGATCATTCAGGATAGTCTGTCCCGGCTAAAAAAAGGGACAGACTTCGCCTGAATGCATGGATAGATTTAGCTGTGGATTGTTTCAATTCACAGTTAGGGAAGAATGGAAACTGAACCGTCATCCAGATCATAGCGAGCACCAACAATTACCAAAGAACCTTTTTTTACTGATTCCTCAAGTATTGGAGCAGATGTTTTAAGCTGCTGAACAACCATTGAAACGTTTGCGTTGACTGCATTGTCTACAAGATCGCCTTCCTGGGTCTTTGCTTTATCAACTGCCGGCTGGATTGCCTTTACAAGACTGCCAATATGCCCATGTGGTTCACCCCCCTTGACCGTAGCTTCAACAGCACCGCAGCGCTCATGACCAAGTACCATGACGTATTTGGCGCCGAGATGATCAACAGCGTATTCTATACTTCCGATTGCTGCATCATTTAGTATGTTTCCGGCAAGACGGATCACGAAAAGATCACCAAGACCTTGGTCAAAAAGCACTTCAGGCGGAACACGCGAGTCGGAACAACTAACTATTACCGCAAAAGGATTCTGGCTTTTTGCAAGTTCAGTTCTGCGGATGGCAGCCTGATCAGGGTGAGACATTTTCCCTTCCACAAAACGCCTGTTTCCGTCAAGAAGCTTCTTCTGATTTGGATTCTCGGGACTCGAAAGCTCTTTGGTGTTGCATGAAAATACAGAACAAAAAGATACAAGCGCAATAATGCCAAGCAAGGAAATAACCTTTTCTTTCATTTCTGCCTCCTTTGATTCAAAAAAGATGATTTTTGGTAAGTCGAGAAAAATAGATTGCGGATGAGAAACCAGCGTTCATTTTTTCTTAAAAAGTTCCTCGAAACTATACCATAAACTGTCATTTCAGAAATAAAAAATGCCTTGCAGGTTTGAGAACATTACAAAAAGTCAAATTTCAGTCATTCCGGCGGGGCCTGTCCCGGTGAAAACCGGGATGCCGAATCAAGTCAGGCATTTCCAAGGTGCAGTATAATTGTCACAAAATCTACTACCAGAATAGAGTCCTTATCAGCTATTTATCCCAAAGAGCTGCTGAAAAATCATTCTGAAAATTAAGATACGTTGCCCTGCCCCAAAGCTATTTAATCTTGTTATGCTCTGCCGGTATCGTGTAATCTGCTGAATTGCATACGATATTCCTTGGGCGAGAGTCCTGTGTTTTTCCTGAAAAGTTTTCTGAATGAATTAGCGTTTTCGTACCCGACTTTGAGGGTTATCTCGTCAATGGATTCCCTGGTCTTTTCAAGCTTAGCCTTGGCCGCCTCTATCCTTATTCTCTGGAGATAGAGCAAGGGAGAGTCGCCTGTGGCGGCCTTGAATCTTCTTATAAAATGCCTTGTGCTTATTCCGAGATCCGAGGCAAGACCGTCCACGGAAATTGGTTCTATATACTTTTGCTCCATCATCTCCTGAGCCTTCAGGACAGATTCGTCAGCGTGGTCCTTCTGGTAGCTGAAAACAAAAAAAGGGGACTGGCTTTTTCTTGCCTTGTTTAAGAGAAGAGCTTTTGAGCATATTTCCGCCAGCTCCTCTGACCCGAACCGCTCAATCAAATTGAGGCACATATCCTGAAAAGAGGTTGTCGCTCCAGAGCAGAGAATGCCTCCGTCTTCAGTCAGTATTCTGTCAGCTTTCAGCTTTATCTGCGGGTATGCATTACGGAAGGTTTTGGCATAAATCCAGTTAGTCGTTGCTGTTTTTCCGTTAAGCATTCCAGTCTCAGCTAAGAGGAACGTGCCGGTACAGACCGCTCCTATGAGAGTATTTTTCTTGTGCCACTTGCTGAGCCATTCTTTCAGCTCAGTTGTCACCCTGCCCCTGAAGTCAAAAGGAGGGAGAAAGCCTGGTATCAATATGAAATCCGTTTTCTGAATGTCATGAATAGAACAGTGGGGCTGGATCATTACCCTGCCCTCACCTTCCACAGACTGGCCGTCCAGAGTCACTATATCCCAAGTGAAAAGAGGAGAAGTGTCCTTGCCCGGATCTTCTTTAATTGCGGCATAGCGGTTTGCAATGGAAAAAGCATCTATTGAAAAGAATATGCCTGAAAGGCTGCATGCTGGCATCGCCAGAAAAGTAATATGAGGCATTTTTACCCCTTTTATGCATTTTGTACTTTAAGTCGTATTTGGCGTGTTCTTTGTCATATTAGCCTCTTACATATTTTGTCGTCAAGCTCTAAAATACAAACAAAAACAAGATAAATCCTTAAAAACCGGGAGGCCATCATGGAATATCAAGGAGCCATCAGATTCTCAATCGTTGAACAGAGCGATGATAAGGTCATTGGGGAGATGCCTGTGCATGATGGAGTACGAAACCCTTTTGGCGTTGTTCATGCCGGCGCAATACTCTGGTTTGCAGACGTATGCGCTACTGTCCTTGTTTTTGGAGCAACCAAAGCAACAGAAGGCCATAAAGGATTTCCCCTTGCAATCAATCTTAACGGTAATTTTACAGGAAACCAGAGCGAAGGATCTTTCAAAGCTGTTTCTTCTTTTGTCAAACGGGGCAAGACCGTAAGCATAGTGCGGACGATTGTGACAGGAGAAGGAGGCAGGCTGATAGCCGATGTGACAACAAATCATGTTCTTTCAAAATGAGGGGTATGATTAACGAGGCAAATATTTTTTATGGTTATGCTCAATTCTCAGTAACATTTGAAAGTTAATGGGCTTAACATTTTTAAAACTCTAAAAATATCCGTTTTTTGCCTACTAACAAAACCATAAAGTTTTTGCGGAGCTTTTTACAAAAAGCGACCCGCCGGAGGCACTCGGCTTAACGTCGGATTACGGACAAAGGGCGTCCTAATCCGACCTACGCATCACCCTTTTTTGATGGCAAATTAACCATAAAAGGCACTTCTTAACTGAAAATCAGGCAGAGCCACAATATTTTTGACTCTGAATGTCTTTTTAGGCGTGTTATTTGTCTTATCTGCCTCTTTGATTTGCTGATTTCGAAGTTTAAAAAAAGTTCTGGATAAGATTTAAACTTGCTTAGATATTTTTATCTGGGAAAAACGCATCCCTTGCAATTAAAAAAATGGCCTGCTATATAAAGTTTGATGTCAAACAATATTATTAACGGAGGATCATCATGGGAGAATGGCAGAAAACCGGATGTGTACTGTGCGCCCAGAATTGCGGCCTTGAGGTTTTTGTCGAAGAAGAAAGGATGGTAAAGGTTCGTCCTGACAAGGACAATCCGAGAAGCGAGGGCTATGCGTGTCGCAAGGGGCTTAATGTCATTTATCACCAGTATAATGCAGACAGGCTGACGCAGCCCCTGAAAAAAGTTAACGGCGAGTTTGTTTCGATATCATGGGATCAGGCAATAGAGGAGATATCCGAAAAACTTGGAAAAGGAGTCAAAGAGCATGGCCCCCGCTCCTTCGCCTACCTTGGAGCCAGCGCCCAGGGCGGCCACATGGAGGCAGGCTTCGGAGTTAGCCTGATGAAGCTTCTTGGTTCCCAGAATCTTTACACTTCAGGCGGTCAGGAATTCAGCGGGTCCTGGTGGGTTAGTGGTAGAATGTTTGGCAAGCAGTATATTCTTCCCGGTCCGGATGAACACGAGACAGAGATGCTTGTTGCATGGGGCTGGAACGGCATGCAGAGCCATCAGATGCCGCAGGCTCCCAAGCTTCTGAAGGAAATAAGCAAATCATCCGAAAAGCTTCTTGTTGTCATAGATCCAAGAAAGAATGAAACAGCCGAATTGGCTGATATCCATCTTGCCATCAGGCCTGGTTCTGATTCACTTCTCATAAAGGCCATGATCTCCATAATTATACAGAATGGATGGGAGAACAGGGCGTTTATTGAATCACACACCAAGGGCTGGGAAGATATTAAGTCCTGGTTTGAAAAGTTTGACGCCAAGGCGGCCGTAAAGGTTTGCGAACTCGAATATGAACAGGTCCATGAGCTTTGCAGGCTGATGACCACCCGCACATGGTGTTTCCATCCTGACCTTGGAATTTACATGGGAAGGCGAAGCACTCTTAATTCATATCTGCTCGGTGTTCTTGGGGCTGTGTGCGGTATTTTCGGCAAACGTGGAGGCAACTGTATACTAGGAATGGTAATGCCGCTCGGCTACCATGCTGACGAAAGAAATCCAAAAACATGGAAGACCGTTGTGACAGGAATGCCTCCGGCAGCAGCTGGATCATTTCCGTGCAGCGCCTTACCAGAAGAGATATTGAATGATCATCCTGACAGGATCAGGTCTGTGATTGCCAGTACATGTAATCCACTCAGGTCGTGGCCTGACTCCCAGGCGCTTGAGAAGGCATTTTCGAGCCTCGATCTACTTGTTGTCATGGATATCGTGATGAGTGAGACAGCCCGTCTTGCTGACTATGTGCTTCCATGCCGCAGCTTTTACGAGTCCTGGGACGGAACCTTTTTCCCATGGACATACCCGAATGTCTATTTCCAGATGAGGCGACCGATGGTGCAGCCAGGTGAAAACTGTTTGGAGGCTTCACAGATATTCACCATGATAGCCGACAAAATGGGTTTTATACCTGAAATACCTGATAACGTAATGGCTGCTGCGTCAAAAGACAGAATGACCTTTGGGGCTGAGCTGATGGGCTGGGTCGGAAATCATCCCGAACATCTTTCAAAGATGCTTTTCATTTTAGGCAAGACTCTTGGAAAAGAATGGGACAGCGCGGCTCTTGCAGCATTCTGGGGAATGATGATGACAGCGCCTAAATCATTCAGGAAAAATGCCGCACGTATAGGTTTTGCCACAGGTTTTGATATGGGGGATCGCATCTTTCAGGCAGTTCTGGATAATCCGCAAGGGCTTTGGATCGGAAAAGTTGATGCAGAGAACAATCTGGCCGAGGTCAAGACCGAGTCAGGCAAGATTGAACTTCTTATTCCTGAACTTGCAGGTACAGCCGAAAAGATTGACGCCGAAAGCGAAGCACATGATCTTGAACTGCCTCCTGAGTTTCCGCTGATTCTCAATGCTGGCCGTCACAGAATAACCAATATGAATACCCTGATGCGCAACCCTGAATGGATAAAAGGCAAGCGTGGCTGCACCATAGCTGTTAATCCCAAAGAAGCTGAAAAGCGCGACCTTAAAGACGGCGACAATGCAAAGGTTACAACCGAAGCTGGAACTGCAGTAGGAGAGCTTGAAGTGAGCGAACAGGTGCGGGAAGGGATGGTTCTTATTCCCCACGGTTTCGGACTCATTTATGACGGAGTCAAATACGGCATAAATGTTAACGATCTTACAAAAAATACAAACAGGGATCCCATTGGTACTCCATTACACAGGTTCGTACCATGCAGATTGGAAAAATGCTGAGTTTTAAATAAGGAGGATTTATGGCCGCAAAAAAATCATTATCTTCAGCAACTGTTGGCGGAATTGAAGTTAAAAACAGGATTTTCAGATCAGCCACACACGAAGGATTCGCAGATAAGAACAAAGTCAGTGACCGGCTAATCCAGATGTACAGGGATCTTTCAGCGGGCGGGGTCGGACTGATAATCACCGGCTATGTCAACGTTTCCAATACCGATAATCCAGGGCCGCATACAGTTACTTTGACAGATGATTCATGCATACCTGGTCTTCAGAAGCTGGCTGAAACCGTTCATCAACATGGAAGCAGAATCGTCGCCCAGCTGAATCATGCGACCTCACAGATTTTTTCGGTGCCAAAAGGGACTGTTTACGGGCCTTCTGATGTTGCTGATCCCGCCACAGGCATAAAGCCGGTTCCGTTTACAACAGAGCAAATCAGGGAGCTGGTAAAGGAATTTGGTGAGGCGGCCTTGCGTGCAAAGAAAGCAGGTTATGACGGAGTTCAGATTCATGGGGCCCACGGCTATCTTTTGAGCAAATTTCTAAGCCCTTTATTCAACACAAGAACCGATGAATACGGCGGTTCTCCAGAAAAAAACAGAAAAGTTGCTCTGGATGTTTTGGAAGAGATCAAGAACAAATGCGGAAATAATTTTCCTGTCTGGATCAAGCTTAACTGTTCTGACTTTGATCACGCTGGTGCAGGGCTTGACACCGAGGAATTTATTGAGGTCGCAAGGGCTCTTGCAGAGAAAGGAATCGACGCCATTGAAGTAAGCGGTGGGACATTTGCGGGTAAGTTTACTCCGTGCCGTTCCAAAAAGCATTCGGCATATCATCTTAACGAGGCAAAAATGCTTCTTGAAGCCGTCAGCGTGCCTGTGATCCTGGTTGGTGGCTTGAAGAACATTGACTCAATTGATCAGATTCTATCTGAAACAGACATCGAGGCTGTGTCGATGTCGCGTCCTTTCATCAGGGAACCTGATCTTGTAAAGAGATGGATGAACGGCGATCGTAAGGATGCTACCTGCATTTCATGCAATGGCTGTTTCAATCCAAAGGGAACCCAGTGTTTCTTTAATCTTTCAGAAGATGATAAGGCTGTGCAGAAAGAAATAATGAAATTCATGAGTTTCGGCAAAAAGGAATGATTCTGGCCTTAAGTCTACTGATCGATTTAGAATATTTTTGAAGCAGATACAAATTGCGGTTAGCAATGTAAAAAATGAAGAATCGATGAATTTCAGGGAATCGTGCGTGATGATCCCCTGAATAAGCAAAAAAAAGCTTTTAACTAACGAGGGATGCCATGAAAATAGCACTCACAGACAGGCACGGACGACAGATATCATATCTGAGGCTTTCCGTGACAGACCGCTGTAACCTGAGGTGTGTGTATTGCGTCCCTCCTGAAGGGAGACAGCTTTTTGCGCATGATGAAATCCTCAGGTATGAGGAAATGCTGAGGATTGTAAACATCCTTGCGGTCCGGGGCATCCATAAGATTAGGATCACAGGAGGCGAGCCTCTTGTCAGAAAGGATCTTCCCTGTCTTGTCAGGGAGATAAAAAAAATTCCGGGTATAAGGGAAGTTTGCCTCACCACCAATGGCGTATTGCTGGCTGACATGACAGATGATCTGAAACAAGCTGGAATAGACAGGATTAATATCAGTTTGGACAGTCTGAAAAGTGAGGTGTTTCATTCAATAACTGGAATGGACCGTCTGCCTTCGGTTCTTTCCGGGATCGACTCGGCGCTGAAGGCAGGTATGTCTCCTGTAAAAATCAATGCTGTTCCAATGACCGGGATAAACAATGAAGAAATCGAAAGTCTTGCTGAGCTGTCATTTCAAAAGAACATACACGTTAGGTTCATTGAAGAGATGCCTGTTGGTATTGGTTATTCTGAAAAATTGCCACCACTTTCATCGGCAGCCATAAGGGAAAGACTCGAATCACGATGGGGAAGCCTTATTCCGGTTTTCCCATCTTCGTTGGATGGCCCAGCGAGGAGGTTCCAAATTCCTGGTGCAAAGGGTGAAGTGGGATTTATAAGCTCTATGACCAGGCATTTCTGCGGGACCTGTAACAGAATCAGGCTGACTGCTGTCGGAGAAATCAGGCCTTGTCTGCTTAATGATGCCACTGTGGATATTAAAAAACCAATGCGAAACGGCGCTGATGATTCTACCGTTGCTCGATTAATTGAGCGTGTGTTGATGCGAAAAGGCCTTGCTCATGAACAAATTCCGCTGGTTTCAACGCAGATGGTTTCAATAGGAGGTTAATCTGTCCAGATGGTCATTATTTGTAGTAGTTCAGACTTAATATGACAGATACCGATTTTGAGAGAGAGTCTGTCAGGTCAAAATTAAGCTGTATTTATCCCGGGAACCCTCCTTTTTGAAAAAAAAGGGGGGAGCCAGACCTTTCCCCATAATTTTTTGTGGTTATGCTCAATTCTCAGTAACATTTGAAAGTTCGTGGGTAAGCATCCAGCCAACTACGTGGAAATTTGTGATGTGACAGATATAGGGAGCAAAGCTCTATAATCCTCTTCATTCTGCGCGAGTGGTATTTTTTCGAAGATGAGTTTAAGATATGCATACGGCTCGAGCTTTGCTGCTTTTGCAGATTCGACAAGGCTGTAAAGAACGGAAGAGGCATGGGCACCGTTGGGATGGCCTGAGAAGAGCCAGTG
>NZ_AUEY01000079.1 GCF_000426225.1 Desulforegula conservatrix Mb1Pa | reverse complement strand
AAGCAAAAGAATCCATAACCGAAAAGTTTTTGCCAAGCTTTTTTCAAAAAGCGGTCTTTGACCTTCCATTTAACAGAAGAGTTCAAATTATGACGATGTGAAGTATAGACAAGATCGCAAAAAGTCCGATTCTTGTCATTCCGGCGCAGACCGTAATCAAGAAGTGGCTGAAATTACTGGATTCTGGATCAAGCCCGGCATGACACCGACGCATTTTTTAGTTTTTGCGTGTCCATCTTCTTTAAATCATCTGTTTTTTGCCGTGTTCCAATCATCAACGTATTTCTTAACGGTTCTCCAGTCCAGGCCGGTTTTTCTCGCCACGTCGCCATAGGTTCTGGAAACTTCATACAAGCCTGCGCAGTAGCCTGAAAGAAGATCTGTTGCAGTCAAGGTGCCTTCCTCAACGCCCCTTTTAAGAATTGAAACTGTGCTTTCTGGTCCGCCGGAAGGTTTATGTCCCTCATATGAACTTGTGAGTATTATTCTTCTCACGCACTGCTCAAGTTCGCGAACATTTCCTGGCCATGAATAATTAGGGCCAAGACGATCCATTATCACGTTTTTCGACATTTCAAAAAGCTCGGGAGAAGGCGATCCCACAAGCCGGTTTATCGTGTGTGAAAGTAGATCATCAAGCTCTGAGGGGTTTTCCCTGATTCTTTCCCTGAGCGCTGGCATTGTTATCTGGTCTGAACAGAGCCTGTAATAAAAATCCTCCCTGAAACCGCTTTCTCTAAGTTTTTCAAGGGATCTGTTTGTGGCTGCTATTACCCTTCCGTGGAATCTTATGCTTTCATGGCTGCCCACAGGGTAGAACTCTCTTTCCTGGAGAACATTCAAAAGCTTAATCTGGACATGGGCTGAAACGTCTCCTATTTCATCCAGAAATATTGCTCCATAAGGTGAACATCTTGCGAGAAATCCTTTGTAATCTTCAACCGCTCCTGTGAACGAACCTTTTTTATGGCCGAACAGCTCTGACTCGATAATTGTTTCAGGAAACTGGGAAAGATTGAGTGAAGTGAAGGTATCAGTAAAGCTGTTAACAAAACGGGCGTTCTCTGCGTCAAAAGGAATAAAGCCGGATCTGCCTATCGCCATTGCCGCGGTTCCCTTGCCTGTTCCTGTCTCGCCAAGTAAAATGGTAGAAAAATCCTCCATCCTGTTCCAAAGATATTTGTCATAAAGATGAAGCTTGTGTGTGAACACATTGTTCCAGAGGCTTTTCCTGAGGAGCTTCATGGAAGGGCTTCTGCCGACCAGCGCCCTGTCTATGAAAAAATACGCCCGCCTTAGCTGAAACGCCATCTCAAAGAGATTCCCCCTCTCGATACCTCGCTTGGCCATAAGCTCCATTGCTTCGGCAGCAAAGCTTACCTTGACAGGCTTGTTTCCAGCTTTGATCTGATCCTGAATCATGCTGTCTATGCGTTTTCTGAACCTGTAGAAAAGCTCGAATAGGAAAGCTGTATGAAGCAGCCGTCTGTCTTCACCTTCATACGACCTGATATGTCCCCTGCCCTCTTTCTCGAGTTTGTCCAGTCTTTCAGCAAGCTCTCCTACCAGCCTCGCGATCATCTCCTGATGAGAAACATCAGGGAATGCACCAGCAATTGCAAAATCTATCTTCTTCCTTTCATCACTGAATGGATTGGTCATGCCTGCTGTCCAGATCATCTCGAAATATTTTCTTTCGCTGTCAGTGAGTCTGTGTTTTTTAGCCATATCTCCTCCAGTGGTTATTCTTTTTTTGTATGTATACTATACCATATTTGAACAAACCAACCTTTGCAAGAGCCAAACTCATTTCTGCTGCATTGCATGAATATTTCATAATTCTGGAAGGTTAACCATGCACAGGCAACGGTGGCACAGATAATGCTATTAAGGCGTCCAGCTGGAACAGGCCGCAAACAAGAAGTAGTTTTTAGAAATCTTGTTACAATTTTTTCCTTCATAAAAGGCCTGATTTTTTCAAAAACATGGGCATCAGCCCGCAACAGGAGAATAGTCGTGATTAGAAGAATACTTGATTCAAGGCTCCCTTTTATGGCCTACCCACCGACCAGAGTGTTTGACCTTAATTTTTTCAAGTCTGTCCATGAGGCAGGAGGTCTGCCAGTCCTTGACACCGAATTCTTTCAGAATGATGAAATACTGCAATATGCTGAAATGCTCGGCAATGCATGCATTCTGTTTGGAGTAAGAATCCCTGCCACAAACTCAGAGCTGATAAAAAGGCTTTACAGCAAAAGACATGATTATCTTGATGCTCTCATTATCTACGGACTTTATAAAGATGAACTTAAAAATTACGAACCTGCATCAAGATCCTTTAAAATCATTCTGGAAGTACGTGACATCAATATCAATGACACTCTGGAAACCATAGCGCCTGATGCGATAATACTTAAAGGAACGGAATCAGGAGGCCTTGTCTCAGGTTATACTGGCTATGTACTGATGCAGTGGTATCTTCAAAACACGAATTACCCTGTTTTCATGCATGGCGGAGTTGGAATGCATAATGCTGCTGGCATGTTCTGCGCAGGTGTTAGCGGAGTGGTTCTGGACAGCCAGCTTTATCTTGCTGCCGAGGCACCGGTTTCTGCCAATTTCAGAAAGCTTTTTGAAACAATGGAAGAACTCGATACTATCCTTGTGGAAGGCCCAAATGGAGTTAAATTCCGTTTTTTTGCAAAACTCGGCACTTCCATCGCACATGATCTGAAAAAAAAGGAAAGCCATTTCGCACTTTCAAACAAAAGAGATGACAACGAAGCAGATGTTTTTTTTGGAACAATCAAAAATAGCTGCTGCGCCCTCGACAACAAAGATGCAAATGCGGTTCAGAGTCTTTTCTATCTTGGCCAGGACGCTTCATTTGCCCGCATATTCGCATCATACGGCAAAACCATAAAAGAAATCATTACAGCTTTTTTCAGGAACATCAGTGATCATATTGCAGACCTTGGCAGCTATGATCCTATTTCTGAGAATTCTGAACTTGCCAGAGAGCACGGTACAAAATATCCGATTATCCAGGGCCCCATGGCAAATATCAGTGAAAGCGCTGATTTTGCGGAAAAGATATTCAAGGCTGGGGGGCTTCCTTTTTTTGCCATGGGAAATCTTCCGACCCATATTGCAGATCCTGTTTTAAAAAATGCTTCTGAAATCAGCATTCCTTACGGAGCAGGATTAATCGGGATAGAGGTTTTTAACAAGTCCCTTGGAAGTCATCTTGATCTTGTAAAAAAATACAAGTCTCCATTTGCTCTTTTTGCGGCAGGCTCACCATTCCAGGCCGCTGATCTTGAAAAAAACGGCACAAAAACCTATCTCCATACGCCTTCCACAATGATACTTGAAAATGCCATTCAGAACGGATGCTCAAGATATATTCTTGAAGGAACCGAAGCTGGCGGCCATGTGGGAAGCCTGGCAAGTCTCGTTCTCTGGGAGCTTTCCGTTGACAGGCTTGCAAGGATGAGTAATGCCGAAGCATCAGGAAAAACCCTTATCTTTGCAGGCGGTATTTCAACTTCATCAGGATCACACTTCATATCAGGAATGACTGCATTCCTTGCCAAAAAGGGTGTTAAAATAGGTATTCAGGTTGGAAGCGCCTATCTTTTCACAAATGAAATAATCGAAACAAAGGGAATGACCCAAAGATATCAGAAAGAAATTCTTGATAAAGAGTCCACCCTTGTTATTGGAAAAACCGTGGGGCTTCCTTCAAGAACAGTGGCCTCACCATTTTCACTAAAGATGCTTGACCGCGAACATGAGAGAATATCAGGCGGCATGCCCCTCAATGACCGTAAAAAAGCATTCGAGCATGACAATATGGGCTCTCTTCTGATCGGAGCAAAGGGATTTGTCCCTGATTTCAAAAATGATCCATCCCAATATGTATGGTTCAATGAAGACGAAATCTATGACAGAGGCAATTTCTGCGTTGGCGACAGTCTTGCATTTTTTAAGGAAGTAACGACAATCCAGGAAATCCATGACCGCTATTTTGCCACAAAGGATATTCTTGCAAAGAATCTGGACAGATTAGAAATTCTCACGAGACCAGACCATGAGATCAATGATGAAATAGCAATAACAGGCATGGGCTGTGTATTTCCTGACGCATTCTCTCCTGAAGAGCTTTGGCAGAACATATTAGAAAAAAAATCCTCAATCAGGCCTGTTCCTGAGAACAGGCTGGACAACAGCCTTTATTATACTGATGACAAATCTGATGAAAACAAAACCTATTCAAACATAGCAGGAACAGTTGAAAAATTCTCGTTCATGCATTCAGATTTTGGTCTTGATGAAGAGCAGAGTTCAAAAATATCAAGAAGCCAGCAGTTCATTCTGACGGCAGCAAAACAGGCCGCTCATTCTGCCGGTTATACACGTGAGCGATCCCTTCCCCTAAATACGGCAGTCATCATCGCGTCATGCCTCGGCAACGAACTTACAAACGATCTTCAGCTAAAATATTATACGCCTGAAATAAGATTTGAAATGGAAAAGATTCCTGAGTTTCAGGCTCTTTCAGATGAACATAAGACGGTTCTCCTCGAAAACCTCAAAAACGGGCTTGCCAAGAATCACAAAAACGAACCGCCGGATACGGCCGTGCTGAATATTGAAGCCTCAAGGATTGCTTCTGCACTTAATGTCGAAGGCCCCAATTATGTGGTTGATGCGGCCTGCGCCACGTCATTCGCGGCAATTGACTGCGGGATAAGAGAGCTTTTGTCAGGATCATGCGATGCTGTTGTCACTGGCGGACTTAACACTAACCTCTCTCCTGAAGCATTTATTGGATTTTCAAGAATGGGCGCTCTTTCAGGACAAGGTTCATGGCCATTTGATGAAAGGGCAAACGGATTTGTTCTTGGAGAAGGCGCCGGAGCTTTTGTTCTTAAGCGCATGAGGGACGCACTCAGGGACGGAGACAATATTCTCGCGATAATCAAAGGCATGGGAGCCAGCTCCGACGGCAAAGGAAAAGCCATAGCAGCTCCAAATCCCAAAGGTCAGGAGCTTGCTTTAAAAAGGTGCTTTGAAAACGCAAAAACACCAATCACTCCTGAAGAAATTGGATACATCGAGGCTCACGGGACTTCGACAGTGATGGGCGACGCAGCTGAAATTGAAACCCTGAAAGCATTTTACGGATCAGGAAAATCCATAGGAATAAGCTCGATAAAATCCCAGATAGGCCATCTTCTTGGAGGAGCAGGAGCAGCAGGACTCGCCAAGGCAATTCTTTCAATAAATAACAAAACCCTGCCACCGAATGCTGATTTCCGCAAGGCATCAGGCACTGAAATAAATGATAAATCAGGACTGTTCATCATTAAAGACGCCCAGCCATGGGACATTTCTGAAGGAAAAACAAGAAAAGCCGCAGTAAGTTCGTATGGTTTCGGAGGAATAAATTATCACTGCGTAATTGAGGAATATACAAAAACCTATAAGCAAGTCGAAAGAAGAATTTTCCCTGATCCATCATGGGACCCGAATGAAGACAGAATAATAGTGACAGGACTCGGAGCGGTTCTTCCAGGTGCAGCGTCCATAGAAGCTTTCTGGAAAAAACTCCTTGAAGGAGATTCCGCAATAACCGAAACTCCTGAACTCAGATTCAGCGCAGATGCCTACGCTTCGGACAAAGACAAGGAATATGGAATTCCAAAGGTCAAGGCAGGAGTTGTGCCTGATTTTAAATTCAACAACGTAAAATATAAAATTCCGCCAATGTCCGCAGCTTCGGTTGACAGGGCCCAGCTTTTCGGGCTGACCGCAGCAGATCAGGCAATCAGCTCATCAGGTCTTTCAAAGGTTCTTGATTTCGGCAACAAAGTCAATGTCATACTTGGAACAATAAGCGGCAACCATTATGTTGAAAACGTCCTTAGGGTAAGACTGCCGTTTATCCGTCGCATCATTGCCGAAACCGAAGAAATCAACCCTGAAACAGCCGGAATAATCGCTGACAAGATAGTAGAAGTATTCAAAAAAAGACTTCCAAGGCTGTCTGAAGATACAACCCCAGGCCTTCTTTCAAACATAGTATCAGGAAGAATAGCCAATTTTTTCGGCTGTAACGGAGCGAACTTCATTATTGATGCAGCTTGCGCTTCGTCAGCCCTTGCCATCAGAGCCTCTGTCATGGGACTTCTTGCAAAAACATCTGATTTTGTCATTACAGGCGGTGTTGATACCAACCTCTATCCGACAATGATGATGGTTTTCAAACGTCTTGGACTTTTAAGCGAAAAAGACACCCACGTTTTTGACGAGAAAGGCTCGGGCGTTGTTCTTTCTGAAGGCGCGGCAATACAGATTCTTACGACTTACAAAAAGGCGAAAGAGCTTGGAATGCCTGTTCTTGGGGAATTAAGAAGCATTGAAATGAAATCCAAGGCTGGAGACAATATGTTCTCCCCTTCTGCTTCCCTTTTTAATCAGGTTATAGAAACAGCCCATGAAAAAGCCGGATCAAGCAGGGATGAAATAGATCATCTCGACGTTTTCGGATTTGGTCATTATCTGCTTGACCAGATCGAACACCGATCAGTCAAAGCAATGTTCAGAAAAACAACATCATACGGAAATATCAAACCGGAATTCGGATATTACAAGGCCGCAAACCCTGCTGTAGCCCTGACAAGAATGATCCTAATGAACAGCAACAGGACTGTTCTTCCGTTCAACAGCTTTGATCCTGAGTCTTCAATGACTAAAAAAACCTCACATATCCAGGCAAGCCCTGAGCAAAGAGATCTCAAAGACAGTAAGCGGCCTGTATTTGCGGCCAATATCTTCGGATTCGGAGGCAATCATGGCCATATGGTGGCTGGCTCTATCCCTGCATGGATGGCAAATGAAAAAGCTGTTAGCCTTCCGGCAGCGAAAGAAACTTCGGCACCTTCATTCACACTCATGAGAAAAAACGGCGTCGCTGTCCTTCTTTCAGGCCAGGGAGCGCAGTACAAGGGAATGCTCAAGGAACTTTACGCAACTGAATCCGGAATCAGAACCATGCTTGACAAGGCTGAATCCATTTTCAGGAATGAAAGAGGCTATTCCCTTTTGTCCATGATGTTTGAAGGATCTTCCGGAGCAATTGATTCAAAGGATCTGAATTCCACGGAAAATACCCAGCCAGCCGTATTTCTTGCTTCTGCCGCCATATTCACCGAGCTTGAAAAAAAGGGCCTGATAGCGGACGCGTTCATAGGCCACAGCATCGGAGAATACACGGCTCTCTTCACATCTGGCATGCTTGATTTTGAAACTGCTTTCAAGTTGGTTCTGAAAAGATCCTCTCTTATGAAAAAAGCGTCCGAGGAAGTTCCCGGAGAAATAATGGCAGTATTCAAAGGAAGCGAAGAAGTCGGGGCCATCATAAATGAATCGGGCATAAGAGATATTTATATCGCCAACAAAAACAGCAGAAAACAGACTGTTGTTTCAGGCAGCAAGGCAGGAATGGCTGATTTTTCGATTCTGCTCAGTTCAAAAGGAATTCTTTACAGAAAGCTGAATCTTTCAGGAGCGTTTCATACTCCTCTGTTTGCATCAGCTGCTTCAGGAATGACAGAAGCCTTTAGGGAAATATCATTTAAAAAGGCCTATTGTGGCAGAATTATTTCAAATGTAACTGCAAGGCCTTATCCTGAAGACCATGAGGAAATCAAGAATCTTCTTGTCAGCCAGATTATTTCACCTGTCGAGTTCATCAAGTCAGTTGAACATCTTTATGAAGCAGGAATCAGGAACTTTGTGGAGGCCGGTTCAGGCAAAATCCTTACAAATCTTGTAAATGATATGGATCTTGAAGGAATAACATGTATCAACACCATTGACTCCAAATCGGGGGATAGCAGATCTTTTGAAAACGCAATGGCCCTGCTTTCAGAAAAAGGTTTTATTTCAACAACAGCTTTAAAAACTGTCGACTCCAATAATCACGCACAAAAAATTAATATAAAACCCGATGACGACACGGAATTCGACGACTTTTTAAAAGAAAATCATGATCTCATCAGGGAAAAGCTCTTCAACGAATACAAAAACAAAAAGAGAGACGCCAGACTCGAAGCTTACGACCAGTTCGGATTCTACACAGGAAGCATATCCATTGCAGGAGTGTCCATAGGTCTGCCAGGAACTGCAAAACATGTTTTTGAATCAGACAATTTTGACAGACTTCTGTCAGGCCAGAATTTCATAGAAGCTCTGACAGACACAGAAAAAGATAAAATGCTGGACAAGAACATTACAAAGCTTGTGAAGCAGTCCGACGGAAACGCAAAATTCCAGGAAATAACAAGTCCTGAAGAAGTAATCCAGCTTGCTGGCAAATTAGGGTTCTTTGATCTTAAAGATGAATACGGAATAGAGGCTGAATATGACATCACCATAGCTCTTTCCATAGCAGCCGGAATAGAGGCACTAAAAGATGCCGGAATACCTCTTGTTATGAATTACAGGGAAACAGCCGCAGGCGCTATGATTCCCGAAGGATTGGCGCTTCCTTCTGAAATGCAGAATACCACAGGTGTAATCCTCACGTCCCTCTTTCCAGGCTGGGATACGCTGATCACTGAGGTCAGGGAATATTACCGCCAGAAATTCTTTGTGAAACCATATCAGGAAATGGAAAAAGTTTATTATTTCCTGATGGAGAATCTTTCTGATCCGGACATAAAATCAAAAATCACCGAATGGTTTTTCGGAGTCTGGGACAAACAGATCAAAGGTAAAGATAAATATGTTTTTAAGCGTGACTTCCCTGCCAACATCACGCCGCTTGGTTCTGCCCATTTTGCCAGAATTATAAAGGCAAAAGGCCCGAATATACAGATGAGCGGAGCCTGCGCGTCCACAACCCAGGCAGTATGCGTTGCAGAAGACTGGATAAGGGCCGGAAGATGCGAGAGGGTAGTCATAATCGGAGGCGAAGCTGCAACAAGCAAAAACCAGGGACCATGGATTGGTTCCGGCTTTTTATCACTTGGAGCGGCCTCAATTAAAAAAAGCGTCCAGGAAGCGGCAAAACCATTTGATGAGGACAGAAACGGAACTATTTTGGGCGCTGGAGCAACGTCTCTCATTGTCGAAAGAACCGACAGAATAAAACACCGAGGCATGAACGGACAGGCTGAAATACTCGGAACACGCATCGGAAACTCCGCTTTCCACACCACAGGCATTGACGTCAAGCACCTTGCAGGCGAAATGGTTGCATTCGTAAATCAGTTTGAAAAACGCCATAATCTTGAGAAATCTAAATATGTAGAAAAAACCGTTTTCATGTCCCACGAGACTTTCACACCTGCGCGCGGTGGAAGCGCGGACGCTGAAATCGAAGCTTTGCGGGCATCGTACGGAAATCTTGCTGAAAAAATAACGATAACAAACACCAAAGGCTACACAGGACACACACTGGGAGCTGCCATTGAAGACGCTGTAATGGTCAAGGCTTTGCAGACAGGCAAGGTTCCACCTGTGGCCAATCTAAAGAAAATACCCGCAAATTTTGCAGACCTTAAATTCAGCAAGGGCGAGAAGAGCGATTTTGAATACGGCATACATCTTTCGGCAGGATTCGGATCACACTTCGCTTTTCTTTTTATCAAAAAAACAAAGGAAAACAGTGCAATCGGTAATCCTGTATACAGTGAATGGCTCAAAAAGATTTCAGGTGCAGACAATCCTGTAATCAGGGAAATAAACAAAACCCTTTGCCTGGAAGCTCCGGCCCCGGTTTCAGCAAATAAGAAAGCTGGTACGATTCAGGAAAGCCCGAAAAAAGATCCGGAAAAAGCTCTGCCTTTACAGAAAGTGCCAGCTGCGGCAACTGCATCATTCAATACAAATAAAATAATCAAATCCATAATAGCTGAGCAGACCGGATATTCCGATGACATGCTCGGAGATGATCTTGATCTTGAGGCTGATCTTGGAATCGATACCGTAAAGCAGGTGGAAATTTTCGGTAAAATTACCGCCAGCTTTGACGTTGAAATGCCGGAAGGAGCAAATTTAAGGGAATTAAACACAATTTCAGGCATAGCAGCTTTCATCAGCAAACTTTTGCCAGAACCCGCTAAAACGACTCCAGCCGAACCTGAAAAAAAGAACATTTCTCTTAATGTTAAAGAAGAAATTAGAAAAATCATAGCCGAGCAAACAGGTTATTCCGAAGACATGCTTGGCGATGATCTCGATCTTGAGGCTGATCTTGGAATAGACACCGTGAAGCAGGTGGAGATCTTCGGCAGAATAACAGCAGCTTTTGATGTTGAAATGCCTGAAGGAGCAAACTTAAGGGAACTAAACACAATTTCAGGCATAGCAGCTTTCATTGGTAAGCTTCTTCCAGAACCTGTAAAAAAGACTTCAAGCGAACCTGAAAAAAAGAACATCTCTATTAATGCCAAAGAAAAAGTAAGAAAAATCATAAGCGATCAGACAGGCTATTCTGAAGATATGCTTGAATATGGCCTGGACCTTGAGGCTGATCTTGGAATCGACACAGTAAAACAGGTGGAGATTTTCGGAAAAATAACAGCGGCATTCGGAGTCGAGATTCCTGAAGGAGCAAACCTAAGGGAGCTTAATACAATTTCTTCAATAGCTGATTTCATTGAAGGCCTTATTCCTTATTCATCAATTACAGAAACTTTATCAGTTCCTGAACCTTCACCTTCCATAAAAACAGACAAAGTAAAATACAAACCTGAAACAGCGGAAACCATAAAGAAAATAATATCCGAACATACCGGCTATTCAATGATCATGCTTAATGATGAATATGATCTTGAGGCAGATCTTGGAATCGACACCCTGAAGCTGGTTGATGTTTTCAGCCTTGTAACAAATCATTTCGGAATAGATATATCCGAAGAAGTTGACATCAGGGAGATGAAAAGCATCGCAAATATTGCCGCATTCATTGACAGCGGCAAAACAGGTTCGGCATCCATAAAAAAAAGCATTTCAGATATTTCAAATGGCGCATTCATGCGCTCCATAGAATCAGATTCAAAAATATACAGATTCACTGTGGGGACAGCAAAAGCTCAAAGCCCTGAAAAAGAAGCCTTTTCAATAAAGGGGCAAACCCTGCTTGTTTCACTTGATAATATAGGCCTATCTTCCCAAATAATTCCTGTTCTGAAATCAAAAGGGGCAAACATCATCACGATAGGGCCTGATTCTTCCGCTGAAATTGGGGCTGATTTTGAAAACCCTGAAAAAACAGCAGAAATTTTCTCAAAACTTGCCAAAGAAAGACCAGAAATATCTGGCCTTATTCATCTTTATGCTGTGAGCAGGCATGATGGAGGCAATATTGGCGAAGGGAACAATGACGGACAAATTCTGTCTATTTTTAATGCGGTCAAGGCGTTTGCCCAGAATCAGGAAAAACAGCTCAAACTGATAGCAATGCCTGCGTTTAATTCGGTCATATTCCATGAAAACAAGTCTGATGCAGTTATTAACCCTGTAAGCGCAGGCCTTTCCGGCTTTCTGAAAACAGTTGCCAGGGAAATGCCTGAAACAAGGGTCAAGGTGGTGGATTTCGCTGAGGCAACATCTGGTTCAGACTCTGCAATGGATTACGTGGCAGAACGTTTTGTCAGCGAAATCCTTTCCGAAGATTCAAGGGTTGAGACAGGATATATAAAAGACCAGAAATTCATACCTGTACTCAAAAACGAAAAAGCGCCCCAGGGCAATCATCTGCTTGGAAAAGGATCTGCCGTACTTGTCACAGGCGGAGCAGGTGGAATCACTTTTGAAATACTAAAATCCGTAGTTTCTGAAAATAAGCCTTCCGAAAGCAATCTGAAGCTCATCATTACTGGCAGAAGCGATCTGAAAAAGATTGACAAAGAAATTGATTCCGCAAAGCCATCGGAACTGCTTTCGATCATGAAAAAGAGAATGCCAGGAGAAAAACCTGTTGCAGTAAAAAAGGCAGTGGAAAGGATCAGCCGCATCATCAAAACAAGGGATAATATCGAAGAGCTTAAAAAGCTTGGCGCAGATGTTGTTTACTATTCGGCAGACGCGACTGATTTTGAGGCGGTTCAAAAAGTTGCGGAATCCCATCCTGAAATAAACGGGATTATCCACGCGGCAGGTGTTGAGGAAAGCCAGCCAATTCTCAAAAAGACTGAGGAATCATTTTCAAGGGTATTTGATACAAAGATAAAAGGATTCAAAAACATATCAAAATCCTTTGAGAAACATGATCTTAAATTCATCATCGGTTTTTCATCTGTAACAGCCAGATTCGGAAACGCAGGCCAGTGCGATTATACGGCAGCCAACGACATGCTGGGCAAACTAATTATTCAGGAAAAAATAAAAAGACCGGAACTCATCGTAAAAATCATGGACTGGACAGCATGGGAAGGCGCTGGAATGGCGACCGATGAAACTGTCAGAAAGGTTCTGACCAGTCGAGGTCTCACCTTTTTGCCCCTTAAAGAAGGAATAAGGCATTTCAAGGCTGAAATTGCCCATGAAAACAGCGGAGAAGTAGTTTTCACAGGAATGGACAGAGCCTTTGATCCTGACGGACTTATTTCTGATACTGAAAATGAAAGTGAACCAGGATCCGAAGAGACATATTTTCTTGATTCCATAATCTCTGAAAACGAAAATGAAACCGTTTTCGGGAGATGTCTTGATCTAAATAAAGATCTCTTTCTTCTGGATCACAGCATGGCTGACACCCCTGTTTTCCTGGGAGCCACGGGTATAGAAACAATGGCCGAAGCAGCCTGTCTTGTTTCAGGAAACGGCATGATCCTGAGGGAGATGTCTGATTTTGCTATTCCATATGGCATCAAAATCCTGAAAAAAAGACCCGTTGACCTTGAAATCACGTCAATAAAAAAAGCGGATGATCAGGTGCTTTGCAGAATAGCGTCAAAGGTCATCAGCCCAAGTGGTCATGTAACCAAGGAACATTATAAAGGAACCTTTATCTTCAGTGATTCCTCTCCAGAAGATGAGTACATTGAATTTCCGAATCTGCCTTCAATCGCCCACGAAGGTGAGCTTGGTCAGATTATCTACCAGCCTTCAAGGCTGTTCATGGATGGCCTGTTCAGAACCATAAATTCAATCCGGGGCTTTGACGGAGAAACCCTTGTAACCTCCATCTCTGATACGAGTGAAAAACCATTTTTCAAGGGAATTACAGACCTGGATTTTATGACTCCTGTTGTTCTTGTTGATGCGATGTTCCAGACAGGAGGCCTCTTCAATATGATGAGCACTGACGAGCTTGTCCTGCCGTTCGGAATCAAAAAAATGACCTTTTTTGATATGCCGGGCAGATATGAGGAGTGTGTCTGCATAACCAGAAAAATAGAATCAAACAAAAAAACCGACACGTTCGAGCTTACGCTCACAGATTCCGATGGCCGTGTTTTCATAAAGATACAAGGCTTTGAGATGGTTAAAATAGGAAAGATAGACGCGAGGCAGAGCATAAGAGGGCTTTTCAACTCTTCATCTGAAAAAAAAGCATCGTGATAAAATAACGTGGGGGCTTTTTGAAAAAAGCCCCCACACCCCCAAAAACTTCATGATTTATTATGGTTTTATGAAACTGCATTTAACAAGCCCAAATACAGAACCAACTACCCCAGGCGTAACTATCAGTCTTTTCGATGATCTGATAAGCCTATGTCAGATCAGAATATCTGAATTCATGGAATGGCTTCTTAATGACCGGGATATTAAGCACCAGGACATCAAGGACTACGGCCTCTCCTGTTCAAGACGATTCGTGAATGAAGATTTCAGAATACTGTTCCTTTCCGAATCTGAGATCATGCGTCTTAACAGCTTCAGAACATTAAAAAAACAGATTGAATGGATGTGCGGACGCTTTGCTGCAAAAATCCTCGCAATAGAGAGCATCCGAAAGAATCATTTTGATCTGAGTTTCATATTTCTGCCTGAGATCAGGGTTATGACCACAGATAAAGGCGCTCCGTATTTGCCTGATCTTTACCGCAGTTCTGTTTCAATATCCCACTCCCATGATTACGCAATTGCCGCACTTATTTCTCAGCCTGGCTTCAAGATAGGCGTGGATATTGAAAAAATTGCTCCCATGAATACAGATCATTTTTTAAAGCTGGCATTCTCGGAAAGGGAAAGAAAACTTCTCGAAAACTCCGACGACAGAACACTCACAACAAACTGGAGCATGAAAGAAGCTATTTTAAAGCTGATGGGACAAGGTTTTCACCAGCCTCTGACGCATACGGAAATCATCGGCGAATCAGTTTATATTGATGGTCTGAGGCAAGAAAAAATCATTCAAAAAAGAATGATCGTGGATGACGAATTTGTTCTGTCTATAGCCTATGAGCAAATCAAAAATCATAGGGCTGTATGTAAATTTTGCAAAGCTCCAGGTAAACCAGACATGAATTACTGTTCCAACAAAGAAAAAATTCAGGAAAAAAACATATGAGCATCAAAGAAAAAATAAATATTCTTAAAGAAAAAGAAAAAAAGATTCATGAAATGGGAGGAGAACAGGCGGTCTCAAAACTGACAAGCAAAGGCAGAATGACAGCCCGTGAACGTCTGGAATATTTTTTTGATCAAGGAACATTTCAGGAAATCGACAAGTTCGTCACTCATAGATGCACAAATTTCGACATGAAAAACACCGAAATAATGGCGGACGGAGTCATAACAGGATTCGGCCTTGTATCAGGCAGGACTGTTTTTGCCTATGCCCAGGATTTCACAAGCCACGCTGGCACACTCGGCGAGATGCACGCAAAAAAAATATGCAAGATCATGGATCTTGCCATGAAAACCGGCGCTCCTTTTATTGCCATGAATGACTCTGGAGGAGCAAGAATCCAGGAAGGAGTCGTAGCGCTCGGAGGCTTTGGTGACATGTTTTTCAGAAATACGGCAGCCTCCGGCGTAATTCCTCAGATTGCTGCGATCATGGGGCCTACCGCAGGCGGGGCTGTATATTCACCCGCCATAATGGACTTTGTCTTCATGGTCAAAAAGAGCGGCCAGATGTTCATAACAGGCCCTGATGTAATCAAGGCTGTAACAGGTGAGGAAATATCATTTGAGGATCTTGGCGGAGCCGTTACGCACAGTGAAAAAAGCGGGGTCTGCCATTTTGCCTGTGAAAACGACCATGAAACCATAGATTCAATCAAAACACTGCTTTCTTATCTGCCATCCAACAATATGGAGGACGCACCATTTGAAGCAACAGACGACAGCGTTTTCAGGGAATGCCCTGATCTTGACACAGTAATACCTGACAGCCCCAGCACACCTTATGACATGAGGGACGTAATAACATCCATAGTCGATGACGCGCGCATATTTGAACCACTCAGAAATTTTGCGATGAACATGATCATATGCTTTGCAAGAATCGGCGGCAGGGTTGTGGGAATTGTGGCAAACCAGCCATCATTTCTTTCAGGATGCCTCGATATAGACGCATCCGATAAAGCTGCGAGGTTCATAAGATTCTGCGATGCATTCAATATTCCTATTCTGACCATAACAGACGTGCCAGGATTTCTTCCTGGATCGAATCAGGAATGGAATGGAATCATAAGGCACGGAGCCAAGATTCTCTGGAGCTATTCCGAGGCAACTGTTCCCAAAATTCTTCTCATAACAAGAAAAGCATACGGCGGAGCCTATATTGCCATGTCATCTAAACACCTTGGAGCAGACATGGTTTTTGCCTGGCCCAGCGCTGAAATAGCAGTAATGGGAGCAGAAGGCGCAGCAAACATTATTCACAGAAGGGAAATAAACGGATCGTCAAACCCTTCGGAAAAAAGAAAAGAAAAAATAGAGGAATACGAAAACCTTTTTTCAAATCCCTATGAAGCGGCATCCATAGGATTCGTTGATGCAGTGATAAGACCATCTGAATCAAGAATAAAAATTGCCTCGGCATTAGCTGCCCTGATCACCAAAACAGAAACAAGACCTGCAAAAAAACATGGGAACATACCTTTATAATTATGGAAACAAATATATCAAAAAAACAGATAGCACTAATAATGGCGGCGATCAC
Source organism: Desulforegula conservatrix Mb1Pa (assembly GCF_000426225.1). Lineage (NCBI taxonomy): Bacteria > Pseudomonadati > Thermodesulfobacteriota > Desulfobacteria > Desulfobacterales > Desulforegulaceae > Desulforegula > Desulforegula conservatrix. Next base: position 2,843 of record NZ_AUEY01000079.1, on the reverse strand, counting down.
CTCATATATTAAAGAGCAAAGCGCCCAGATCATATCTTTAAACGAACAGAAAAAAAGCGGGCGATGGGTGTCAGCGTCAAGGGAATCGTTTATGCTAAAGAGGGTTATGATGCAGATGAGGGCGTCTGGACGGGCGTAGTGTACTCAAAATATCAGATTCGAAAATAATTGCTGAATTAAGGGATAAGGAGGGGAACTTTTTGTAAAAAGTTTCCCTAACCCCTCAAAAACTTTATGATTTTGCTTGAAACAAAGTATTATGCATAAGCAGATTTCAAATCAAACCATAAGTTTTTGCGGAGCTTTTTTTCAAAAAGCGACCCATCGGCAACTTGGTCTATGTCGGATTACTGGCAAAGGACGCTCTAATCCGACCTACGAATCGTCCTTCTTAGACTCTAAATTGGCCATAAAAGTCACATTCATACAAAAAAACAGGTGAAAAATGACCAGACATTCATCTTTAAATACTGTCTCAATCAACTATGACAAGAACAGACCTGCATCCTCAAATCCTGTAAAGATTATGGATCTAAGTTTAAGGGACGGCCACCAGTCGCTTTTTTCCACAAGGGGAAAAACAGAAGACATGATTCCTGTGGCGGAACTCATGGATGAAATTGGGTTCTGGGCTGTCGAAACCTGGGGCGGAGCCACTTTCGACACAATGCACAGATTCTTGAATGAAGATCCCTGGGAAAGGCTCAGAATTCTTAAAAAATATTTCAAAAAAACCCCGATGTCCATGCTTTTAAGAGGCCAGAATATAGTCGGATACAGAAATTATTCGGATGATCTGGTAACCGCTTTTATTGAAAAAGCTGCTGAGAACGGTATGGATATTTTCCGTACCTTTGACGCACTCAATGACTACAGAAATTTCGAATCAGCGGTTCCTGCCATAAAAAAGGCAGGAAAGCATTTTCAGGGCTGCATCTGCTATACGCTCACAGAACCAAGAATGGGCGGGGATGTATATAATATCAACTATTATGTTGATAAAGCCGGAGAGCTTGAATCCATGGGCGCGGACAGCCTTTGCATAAAAGACATGGCTGGTCTGCTTGCACCTTATGACGCTTTTGATCTGATAAAAGCATTGAAAGAAAATACAAGTATCCCGATTCATCTGCATACCCACTTCACGTCAGGCCTTGCTCCCATGACCCACCTAAAGGCCATAGAGGCAGGAGTTGATATATTAGACACATGCATGTCTCCTTATGCTTACAGAACTTCACATCCTGCCGTGGAACCTCTTGTAATGGCTCTTCTTGGCACTGACAGGGACACAGGCTTTGATATAGCAAAACTTGGAGAGATAAACGAAATCCTCGAAAAAGACGTGATGCCGAAATACAAGCATCTGCTTGATGATACCAAAGCATCGCTCATAGATATAAATGTACTTCTTCACCAGACTCCTGGAGGCATGCTCTCAAACTTCATAAATCAGCTCAAGGAAATGGGCAACATAGACAGACTCGATGATTTTTACCGGGAGCTTCCAAGGGTCAGAAAAGAACTTGGGCAACCTCCCCTTGTAACACCGTCAAGTCAGATCATCGGAACCCAGACCATGAATAATGTTCTTTTTGACACCCCTGACGAGAGATACAAAATGGTGACTGACCAGGTGAAAGATCTGTGCTTCGGCCTTTACGGAAGAACTCCGGTTCAGATTGATCCTGAAATCCAGAAAAAAGCTCTCATTGGATACCAGCGCGGAAGTCAGCCGATCACATGTAAACCTGCCGATATCCTTGAACCTGAGCTTGAAAGAGCAAAGCAAGAGATTAAGGAAATATCTGAAAACACTGAAGATGTGATTCTTTATGCAATGTTTCCTGTCACTGGAAAAAAATTTCTAAAAACAAAATATGGGCTCGAAAAAGCTGCCAAAACCGAAAAAAGCCAAGCAGACAAATCAACGCAGCTCAAGGAAAATGAAAAAGCATTACCAGAAGGAATCGGAACAAAAGCAAGAAGCTATAAAGTAGCTGTTGGCGGAGATGTTTTCGAAGTATGGGTGGACGAATCAGAAAAAACGCCAGTTCTAAAAAACATCAAAAAGACTGGCAATCTGAATTCTTTTGAAAACAAATCAAAGCAGACTTCTGGCGAAAAGACAGAAGAAACCGTGGTAAAAAATGGAGAAGCAGTCATAACAGCCCCAATGCCAGGAATGGTGGCACGTTATGAAAAAAAAGAAGGCGAAAGCGTAAATAAAGGCGAAACAGTAGTTGTGCTTGAAGCAATGAAAATGGAAAACGCCATAGCCTCACCCATAAGCGGAACAATCAAAAAAATAGCCTTTTCGTCTGGCGATTCTGTTCCTAAAAACTCAGTACTGGCCGTAATCGCTTAAATTCATATCAAAAACAATCAGGCCCGTCTGCATTAGCAAACGGGCCTGAAGTTCTGGAGTTACACTTATTAAGTTTCTGCTTTTGGAGTCTTTGTTTTTAAGTTAAATTTCCGGTATTGTAATTTCCCTGTGTTTTATACTTATTATTAAAACCTCCTTTTCAGTTATGTTTTTGCCGTTTTTTTACTAAAATTACTCATTCTAAAATTTATATATTTAGAGCTGGTCTGGAAAAATTGGACAGCCATTTAAGTGAAAATCTGCTTTATTAGAACATCAAAAAAAAGGAGCAGAAGAATGGCAAAAGGAATCAGAAGAAATCACGGACCAGCATTCAAGGCTAAAGTGGCGTTAGCGGCTTTGAAGGGAGACAAAACCCTCTCGGAATTATCCGATCAGTTTGGTGTGCATTCCAATCAGATATCAGCCTGGAAGAAAGAGCTTGAACAGAATGCCTCAGAACTGTTTGATCGTG
>NZ_AUEY01000078.1 GCF_000426225.1 Desulforegula conservatrix Mb1Pa | reverse complement strand
TATAACGTTCTTTCCAGTCAAATAAGCCAAGCTGCTTCATTATCTAATTTACTCTCCATATAAATGAGTTAACTTGGCTTATATATATCATATTATTACTTATATAGTAATATATTTTTGATTTTTAGAGGATCCCTTTAATTTCAATAAAATCAATTTGTTTATAGATAGCTATGCCCTGCTCTGGTCACTGCATTAAAATTGTTTTTTTGAGAGGAGCCATTAAAAACAAAGAAAAGACGGCCTTTTTTTGAATAAACACAGGATAATACTAAAAAGGATTCAAATCAATACGATTTTATAGAACCTATTGTTTTGGCCTGTGAGCCGGCATAAATCATATAGCTCAGTGAAAAAATTTACAAAGCATAATGTCCTCATAATGATGCCGACGTATAGCTAATTATTATTTATCGGTAAAAAAACAATAAAAACGGCGAGCAACATGCCAAGATATTCCAAATACAGAGCATAGAATCATTAATGATATTCGGGTGTCTCAAAAGACCAATACTCCCTAAAGCCTCAACTCATAGGGTTTTAGCAGAAGCTATCCTGACAGAAAGATTAGAAAGCCTTTTAGCCGGCCTGTCGTTACCGATGGCTTTAATAAGGGCTTTTCTATCTCCAATGAGAATGACAAGCTGTTTACCTCTTGTCATGGCAGTATATATCAAATTCCGCTGAAGCAGCATATAATGCTGAAATAATACGGGAATAATAACAGCCGGATACTCAGACCCCTGGGATTTATGCACTGATATTGCGTAAGCCAGAGACAGTTCATCGACTTCATCAAAGTCATACTCAACATCCCGCCCTTCATAATTTACAGTGAGTTTTTTAGTGGAAGTATTAATTCCTGAAATCATTCCTATATCTCCATTAAAAACCTCCTTCTGGTAATTATTTTTAAGATGCATTACCTTGTCACCAACACGAAAAGACATCCCCCTGATATCTGCCGACTGGGCCTCCTTATTCAGCGCTTTTTGAAGAAGAAGATTAAGATTCAACGTTCCAGCCTCACCTTTATGCATTGGGCAAAGAACCTGAATCTCCCCCATCCTGTCAAAACCGAATTTTTTTGGAATTCTTTCTGAGCATAGTTCGATAATACTGTTCACAACTGTCTGGGGCGTAGCCTGATTTATGAAATAGAATTCAGAAAGACCGTTCCCATCTTCTTCAGGCTTTGAAAAATCAGGAAAAAAGCCTTTATTGACCCTGTGTGCATTCATGATTATAGGGCTTGCCTTAGCCTGCCTGAAAATTTCTGTTAGCTGAAAAGAAGGAATCTTGCCAGATTTTATCAAATCACCAAGCACATTGCCCGGACCAACAGAAGGAAGCTGGAATGTATCTCCAACCAGCAATATGGTCGCTGTCATGGGTGTTGCTTTCAAAAGATTGTGCATAAGAACTATGTCAATCATCGAAGCCTCATCAACAATCAAAAGATCAGCTTCAAGAGGATTACTGCTGTTTCTCTCGAACTTTTCCTCTCCCTGGGTGTATCCAAGCATCTTATGTATTGTCGAAGCTTTTCTGCCGGTAACATCAGATAGCCTCCTTGCAGCTCGACCCGTAGGAGCAGCAAGGAGAATCTGTCTGCCCATTTTTTCAGCAAGCACACATATGGAACGAATAAGAGTTGTCTTTCCTGTGCCAGGCCCTCCTGTTATTATCGCAGCCTTATGAGTGACAACCTCTTTGAGGATTCCCTTTTGTTCTTCGGATAGCTCTATGGCAAGGCGTGAAAGAACAAGCTCCTTCATCTCATTTTCATCTATGATGGTTTTCAGACTCGGAACAGTAAGAATTGCATTGAGACGGTCAGCTGTTTCAGACTCAGCATCATAGAGGTCTTTCAGATAAATATGACCGCCTTCGGGATTCTTGTCTATCTTCACGAAAACGGGTGGATTTTCCAGAGCAGAATAAACCGTCGATTCAGTGCACTTGAGAAGAGCCATACATTTTTCAATCAGCATGTCTTCTGGTAAAAAAGTATGGCCATCGTCAGCAGCGCTTCTAAGAACATGAAGCATTGAAGCCCTTATACGCTCAGGCGAATCCGGGGCAAAGCCAGAAGCAAGAGCAAGCTCATCAGCAACCTGAAAACCAATTTCAGGGATATCTTCACATATCCGGTAAGGATATTCCTTGATGAACTCCATCGCTCCTGGCCCATAAACCGCAGCAATCCTCGCAGCATGCTGGCTCGCGATACCCGATTCGGCAAGGAAGGCTGAAAACTTATGAAAGGAATGATGTTCACGCCAAGCGCTGATTATCATGTTTGCCTTGGCTCTTCCTATTCCAGGAACAGAAGTGAGTCTCGCAGGCTGATTCTCTAAAATATCGAGGGATTCATCCCCAAAAAAATCGACTATCTTTCTTGCGAAAGACTGCCCTAATCCTTTGATTATACCTGATGAGAGATAAGCTTCTATTTCCTCTGCCTTGGTGGGAAGAATAACTTCCATGATCTGTATACGAAACTGCTCGCCGTATCTGGAATGGGATTCCCATGCACCCTGGGCTCTTATTTTTTCTCCGGCTGACAGACCGGCAAGATATCCAACAACGGTGATCGACGCTCCGTTTGCAGAATTTTTCAATCTGGCAATGGCATAATTATTTTCAGGATTATGATAAGTGACTTTTTCGATCAGGCCTGAAATCGTTATCATATTAATCCCGTACCATCTGAAATGACCCATTTAACTGCTGCCATCAGATCGTCTGCAATATAATCGGGAGTATTTAATTCTCCTGACTTTATCTTATCAAGGGTTTTAACTCCGCTTCCGGTACGCACAAGAATTTTTCTGCCGACTCCTGCCCTTTCAGCTGCAAGCATATCCTTTGCAGTGTCCCCAATCATGTAAGCTCCAGACATATCAACAGAATACTTTTCTTTGGCCATATTCAAAAGACCTGGTTCAGGTTTTCTGCATCCGCATTTGTCTTCAGGAACATGAGGGCAGAAAAATATGTCGAGTATTCGTCCTCCAGATTCTATAATTCCAGTCCGCATCTTTGAAAAAATCTTTTCAAGGCCTTCTGAAGTGACCATTTTTCTGCCAATAACAGACTGGTTTGTGATTATTATCGTCTCAAAACCATTATCTTTTAAAAGCCCGAAAGCTTCCGCGCTTCCAGGTATAAAAACAAACTCATCTTCATTCTTGATATATTGAGGAGAATCAAAATTGATTACCCCATCCCTGTCGATAAAAACTATTTTTTTATTATTTACAGACATTTAAACTAAAAATTCCGATAATATTCAGACTAACAGCATTAAAACAATTCATGAAACTAAATAAAAAACCAGGTAATGGCAACAGGCTTTAATTCAAAAGCTCATATCATATTGCTTTTTTGGAAAAAACCTGAAATCTGTTTATTTAATAGTCTCCTCCGGCGGGTCGCTTTTTGAAAAAAGATCCGCAAAAACTTTTTGGTATTATAAAGAGCTTAGATAAGAATATGTACCAAAGCGTTTTGTTATCAAAAAAGCATTAATTTTTGTTGGGTTTGGGGACTTTTTACAAAAGGCCTCAAAGATCAAGAACTACACAAAAGATCATTATTTCTGTTTTGAACATATAAGGGAACACGGCCAATTATAAAATCATCTTTACAGATAGTGCTTTCCATTATTCTGATTTTTTCTTCATTCCCTCCTTTTTCTATCCCATTTGCAGGGATTTTAGGGCTGTCTTTATTTTTTTATTCTCTTTCAAAAATAGAATCACTAAAAGCTACGATTGCAGCCGGAGCCTCTTTCGGATTTCTTTTTTCAATAGCAGCAGGCAAAGGCATCATATTTTCGTCAGTAATTCACTATGCTAAGACTCCTATGTTTGCCTTGCTTTTTTTTACGGCATCGGTTGCCCTGCCATCAGGAATCCTTCATGGTCTCTTTTCAGCCCTTTTCAATATCCTCAAGTCTGAAAGCTTAGCATTCAGGATTATGGTTGCCCCTGCGCTGTGGATTCTCTTCGAATATTTGCGTGAAATAATACCAGGAAGCATTCCCTGGGCAAATATGGGTTATATGATGATGCCATGTCTGCCTTATGTGCAGATAGCTGATTTTGCAGGAATATATGGCGTTTCATTTATTGTCGCATCATGTGCAGGGCTGCTTTCGGGGATTTATTCATGTTATAATGACAGGGAACAAATTGATTACAGACAAATAACAATCCTGATTGCTTTTGTCTTAATACCTTTAATTTATGGCCAATACAGAATCAGCAGTTTTGATAAAAAATTCAAAAGCTATTATGATTTAGGTTCAGGTTCAGAAATCAATTCTATATGCGTTCAGGGAAGCCATTCTCCGTCTGACAGATGGAGAGGCCTGGAATTTTTCGGCAGGTTCAGCACATACAAATCAATGACTGCTGAAATGCTTGCTAATAGTATTGATGCCTCAAAACCATCAATTATTGTCTGGCCGGAATCAGTACTTAATATGTCATCTTCAACATCAGAGACAGTTTTCAGAGATATTTCAGCTCTTATGGGCAAAAATTCAGTACTGATTTCAGGTGGTATAAGAAATGGCGCCAAAGGGAGCTTCAACAGCGCATATATATTCCCAGACGACGGAACAGTATTAGCATACGATAAAAATATACTTCTTCCTTATGCTGAAAAGGCTGTGAGTTCTTTTAAAATAGGCAGTTTCCAGGGCGCGCCGGATGAATTTATTGAAGGAAAAACTAAACCATATTTTAAAGCAGGCAATCTTGATCTTGGAATCTCAATCTGTCTTGAAGACCTTTATCCCGGGTATGTAAGAAAATCTGTGGATCTTGGCGCTAAACTACTGATTAATATTTCAGCAGATGACTGGTTCGGAAAAACAGGAACAGCTGAAATGCACCTTGACGCAGCCAGAATGCGGGCCATTGAAAACCGGAAATTCATGATAAGGTGCGCCAATAGCGGTGTATCAGCAATAATTTCAGCTACTGGCAAACTTGAGAAACAAACCCGGCTTTTTGAAAGATCAGCAATTCAGGGGATTTCTGTTATGATGGACGAAAAGAGTTTTTATTCAAAAAACGGTGACTTTATATTGCTTATTTCAGCCATTATAATTATCTCTTCTTTCATAAAAATTATTTTCAGCAGACAATGAAGCATTCAAAATACGAGTCTTTTTTCAAAAAATCTGGCAACTTAATCTGATGGAGGCCTTAACATGGAAAACAAAAAATTTCTGGCAATGGTTGTTTCAGAAACCGAAGATCAAAAATACATAAGAAACATTTCGGAAAAGAACACGGAAGACCTGCCAGCAGGTGATGTCCTGATAAAAGTGATGTTTTCATCCTTAAACTACAAGGATGCCCTCTCTTCCATTGGGAATAAGGGCGTAACCAGAAAATACCCCCATACTCCGGGGATTGACGCTGCCGGGATTGTTGAGTCAAGCTCATCCAAAGATTTCAAGCCCGGAGAAGAAGTTATCGTTACAAGCTATGATTTAGGAATGAATACTTCCGGTGGGTTTGGCCAGTATATCCGTGTTCCTGAAGGATGGGTCATAAAAAAGCCTCAAGGACTTTCACTGAAAGAAAGCATGATCTATGGAACAGCCGGACTAACAGCAGGCCTCTGCGTTTCGGGTCTTCTTGAGCACAATATAAAACCGGAAGCAGGAGAAATCCTTGTCACAGGTGCTGCCGGTGGGGTCGGCAGTATAGCTGTCAGGCTGCTTTCAGCTCTTGGATATGATGTTGTCGCGGTTAATGGCCTAAATGATGAAACTGATTATTTGAAGGAACTCGGAGCAAAAAGAATCATTTCAATTGAAGATGCCGTAGACAGAAGCGGGCGGCCCATACTCAAAGAGCTTTGGGCTGGCTGTATAGATACCATTGGAGGCGAAATGCTTGCAACAGCCATAAAATCAACAAGAGCTGGCGGTTCAGTAAGCTGTTGCGGCAATGTGGCGTCAGGAGATCTTCCACTCACTGTTTATCCGTTCATCCTTCGAGGAGTTACTCTTATCGGAATTGATTCCCAAAACTGCCCTATGCCAAAAAGAAAAAAAGTTTGGGACAAGATTGCAAACGAATGGAAGCTGACTGATTTTGAAAAAATGGCCGAGGAAATTTCAATATCTGATCTTGACGCAAAAATTGATCTGATGATTGCAGGGAAACACAGGGGAAGAACAATTGTAAACAACTGGCGTTGAAAAAGAATCAAGGTGATTGGGACTTATTTCAACCGTGGAAAGTAGTTGGTTTGCCCATGATTAATGAGTGCCTCTAAGAATTAGAATTTTTGATGTGGTAGCAAAAAAGCGGCGCACGGAGAACCGGAGTTTATGCGTTTATAAATGAGGATTCGAGTACGGCACTGACGCAGCTAACGCGCAAAAAGGCAATTATTAGAGGCGCCCTAATTACTTATAAGTCATTCATTCCTAAATCCAAGAGAGCAGAAATCCAATACAAGCACGACAGCGAATCCTGCTGGGAACAGTACCAAAAAAGGAATGGCAGGCCATGTCCCCCTTGCTATCGCAAAAAAAAGCGGCAGGGATGCGTAAATAAGAAAGGCTGAATCAAATAACAGATAGGCTATGACAGACTGGCCGTAACTAAACGTTCCGCCTTCCCTACCCTTTTTCACTATTCCGAATTTTGGGGTTCTTTTGAACTCGCCCCCGTTCCTGAACAGCCCCTGCAAAACTGACAAAGTTATTGAAGGCGCAAGGCCAATGCTTAATGCGGGAAGAAGCGGAAGTACATAAATCAAAGACATTTTGCCCGTCTTCAGAGCATAATAAAAATAGTAAAAAAGTATGGCACACCCTGAAAAAACAAACAGAGGGATATCAAGCCATATGATCTGATATGGGCCGACAGAAATCCTTGCCGCAAGTGTCGGATAAAGAGTCAGTGTCACAAGCGCGCCGAACAGCCATCCGAAATTTGCCAGAAGATGCATGAAAGATTCAATTTTTACAGACAATGGCAAATCTGATTTTATGAGCATTGGCAGAATCTTTCTTGCCGTCTGGACTGATCCCTTTGCCCATCTCTGCTGCTGACTTCTAAATGCGGAAAGCGTGACGGGCAGCTCTGACGGGACAGTTATTTCATTCACATATTCAAATTTCCAGCCCTTAATCTGGGCTCTGTAGCTAAGGTCAAGATCTTCTGTCACAGTATCAGCCTGCCATCCTCCTGCATTTTCAATGGCTGATTTTCTCCAGATCCCGGCTGTTCCGTTGAAATTAAAAAAAAGTGACCGCCTGAATCTTACCTGGTGTTCTATCTCAAAATGAGGAGAAAGAAGGATCTTCTGAATTTTAGTAAGAAAGGAATAGTCAGAATTAACGAAATCCCATCTTGTCTGAACCATACCGATTCTTTCATCTTCAAAATAATGTATGGTTTTTTTCAAAAAATTCGGGGAAGGAATAAAATCAGCGTCAAAAACAGCAATAAACCCGCTTGAAGTCTTTTTCATTCCTTCTGCCAAAGCTCCGGCCTTGAAACCTTTTCTGTCGATTCTTTTAAGGTGTTCTATTCTCACACCTGTATTTTTCCAGTTTTTTACAGAATCAGCCACTATTTCAGATGTCTCGTCAGTGGAATCATCAAGAACCTGAATTATTAACTTATCTTTTGGCCAGTCAAAGGAAGCGACTGCATCAATAAGCCGTTTTGTAACGAATTTTTCATTATATAAAGGAAGCTGAACAGTAATTTCAGGAAAGATCGAAAAAGAATCATGTGCGGTTTCAATTTTTTTATCGCATTCCTTTCTCCAGCACCAGATCATCCATAAACGATGAATGCCGTATATAGAAAGACAGGCAAGACTGAAAAAATGAATTATAACCCAAATGTTTAAATTCAAAGTATTCATGGCCCGAATCGATAGCACAGGCAATGTTCTTAGTCTATTCGATTGTTTGCCTTGTATGAAAAGTCAGTTCCGCAAATACCTCATGACTATTGATAATTATTATAACAATACTCATATCAATTGATAATATCGATTTGACTTATCTAATTTGCTTATCTACTTAATCAGCCACAAAATATATCAAAATATTAGTTATAAATTCAGCGTAATCAGGAAGTTTTAGATGGGCGGAAATACTCAAAAGCATGATTCGGACATAACTAAAACAAAGTCATATAGTTCAGACTCATATACAGAAATTGCCGAAAAATGCACTGAATGCATGAAATGTGTTGCTGAATGCGACTTTCTTAAAAAATATGGTTCTCCAAAAAAAATTGCTGACTCGTCACTCAGTGGTGATTCAGAATATCTGAAATACTCCTTTGAATGCAGTCTCTGCGGCCTGTGCGACTCTGTATGCCCTTGCGGGCTCAAACCAGCAGACATGTTTCTTGCAATGAGGTGCGAATCAGTAAATTTGGGCATAGCCCCATTTAAAGCCCATTCACCCATTCTGTCCTATGAAAAAAAAGGAACATCAAAACTATTTACATACTACAGCATACCTGAAAACTGCGACACGGTCTTTTTCCCGGGGTGTACCTTCACGGGATCAAGACCAGAAAGCACAATGGCTGTTCTTGATATTTTAAGAAAAAAGGACTTTTCAACAGGCATTGTCCTGGACTGCTGCTGCAAGCCCTCCCATGATCTTGGCAGAATGGATTATTTCAATTCCATGTTTTCTGAAATGAGGACATTTCTGCTGGAATCTGGAATTAAAAAAATAATTGTGGCATGTCCGAACTGCCATAAAGTTTTCAGCTCTTATGGTTCTCCCCTTGAAGTCATAACTATTTATGAAGTTCTTGCTGATTCAGAATTTTCTTCTGATAAGCCCTTACTCAAAAGCAGCAGTATTACGATACATGATCCATGCGTTCTAAGGGACTGCACTAAAATCCATGATTCAGTCAGAAAAATGGCTGCCATTTCAGGATGCACACTATCTGAAATGAAGCATTCCCGTGAAAGGACTCTATGCTGCGGTGAAGGCGGAGCTGCCGGATTTCTTGACAAGGAACTCGCTGATTCCTGGAAAGTCAAAAGAAGCAAAGAAGCAGGCAATAACCATCTGATTACTTACTGTGCAGGATGCTCAAATAAACTGGGCGGCCTTGTTAAGACATCCCACATCATTGATTTTGTCATTGATTCTGAAAAAGCACTTACAGGAAAAACAAAGGTCTCCAAGGCGCCATTCACATATCTCAACAGATTGTTGGTCAAGTGGAAAATCAAAAAGAACGACAAATCCCCAATAACCAGGGAAAGAAATTTTAGCCCCGGAAAAGGCAAAAAAATCATAGGGCTTTAAAATATTTTTTAACAAGGAGTACGAAAATGAAATTTACCGGAAAAAATTTTAAAATTGCAGCAGCCTCAATTTTTCTTGCGTGTCTGACAGCTTCCCAGTGTTTTGCAGGAGCTTGGACAGCGGAAAAAGGCGCAATGTACCACAAACTTTCAACAAATCATTATTCGGCTGATGAATATTTTGATGATGACAGCGAAAGAACAGACTACGCGCATAATGGAAACTTCAGAGATCTCAACGCTGGTTATTATGTGGAATACGGTCTTCTGGACAATCTGACTTTGAACGGATCCATATCATTCAAAAGTCTCAGGTTCGAGAATGATTCGATAATAAACAAAAGCAGCGGATTCTCTGATCTTGAACTTGGCGCAAAATACAGGATACTCGAAACCAGGGGCGGAGCATTCTCTGTCCAGGGTCTTGTGAAAATTCCTGACACCTATGATGAAAACGATGCGGTTCCAATGGGCAACGGCCAGTATGACACAGAAATGAGATTTTTGTTCGGTCAGTCCCTCTCCCCTGTTATTCCGGCATATTTCAATGTTGAAACAGGTTATCGTTTCAGGGCTGAAGAGCCAGCTGATGAAATCAGATATCTTTTGGAATTCGGAATGGATTTTTCTGCCAATTGCTATGGGCGCATCAAGCTTGATGGCATCTACGGCATGAATAATGAGGACGATGAAGCCTCAATTTCAGGCAATCCGACTGCATCTCCAAATTATGACCTTGGCAAGCTCGACATGGCGGTCGGTTACAAAATGGACAAAAACGCTGCCATAGAATTCGGGTGCAGACCTGAAATCTACGGTAAAAATACTTCAGCCGGGGTCAACTGGTCAGTTTCCTATGTTTACATGCTGAATCCCGATAAAAAATAGCTTTCATCAGAAAGTTTGCGGACGAAGCAACAACAGGGGCTGCAAAAATAAGCATGGCAACAAGGTCTGATTCTGTCCACTGCCCTGTGAGTCTGTATGGAATAAGGACTCTGTATGAAAGAAGCACCGCAAAAGTCATGCAGATGCCTGAAGCACCAGGAACAAAAGGAAAAATTGAGGCAAGATAAACAGCATACCAGGGATGAAGGGTCGGTGTCAGAAGCAGAAATACCAGACAAAGAATGTAAATGGATCTGAAAAAACTTTTTGCGTCAAATCCATTTGAAGTCTTTTTCTGAAAGGCCTGACCATAGATTCCCAGTGCAAACAAGGCAAAGACAGCCATTATGACTATCCTTGCCATATTACCGTTCCCGGTCGTTTGCCTTAGCTCTCTGAAAATAAAGCCCGAGAACTCCCAGTTTCTTGCGTAAACATCCAGGGTTTTCAGGACGTTTTGAATATCAGGCAGAAATGGAACAACGAGCAAAATAACCGCTGCTATAAAGCCTGAAATGAAAATCATGCTTTTTTTATAACCAGCGTAAATCAGGCATATCGGCAGAAATATCACTGGCAAAAGCTTTATAAGAAATGAAAACGTAAAGGCCACACCTGCTGCGAAAAACCTTAAAGCACTTGCAAAATAAATCTGCCTGCTTTCTTTGTCCGGCGCACAGGCTGTTAACATGTAAATGGACAAAATCAGAAAAAAGACAGCGGCGGAATCAATATGACCGGATGAAGCCGTTTCCATGACAACAAGAGGATTCCAGGCATAAAGAATAATCCTTGATGAAGGGATTTCTGCTTTCATGGCAATTCTTATCATCACAAGAATGCTCAAGGAATCAAGCAGAATAATAAGAAGCCTGATTCCATTCATCCCGCCAATAAACGCCCCTGCTGCGAATACAAGCTGGGCAGCCGGCGGATAAATGGTGACAAGGTCAGGATGATTGACCCTTGACGCAAGATTTTTCATCCCAGGATAAAGATCAGCTGCTCTTAATGGGGAATCAGAATACGGATTCATAGATGAAAGAAGAATTTTGCCGTCAAAAACATAGCGATGGATGTCATCAGACAGACTTGGCTCTGAATTAAGAAAAACCAGTCTGATTATTACAGAAACGCTAAAAATCAATAAAACCGAAATTTTTATTTTCTTTATTTCAGAGAGAAAAACAGCGCCAGCGGCAAGCATGAAAACAAATGCTGAAACGCCTGTTATTTCAGGAATGTTCAAATCAGCTTTCATACAAAACGACAGCAGGCCAAAGGAGACAATAATGACAAAGCTGACAAAAAAGCCAATAATAAGAGGCAAATGTCTATTATCATCATTTTGTATAATCTTCATTTTACTCATATCCTGCCTGAATATTACTCCTGCGTCAGCAGATGAAACAAAGCCTGAAAAAGCTGCGGATATAGGTTTGATACAGCCTTCTGATCTTCAAAAAAACTTTTCATCCTGGATCGTACTTGATGCCCGTCCCCTGAATATATGGAGCAAAGGTCATATCAAGGGATCAATTTCATTCTCGTGGGAGCAATATACCAGAACAGACGATAAAGGAATAGAGTATCGAATTTTCCCTCCTGCCGAGCTTTCGTCCAAGCTTGGAAATCTTGGAATAGACGAAAATTCATCAATTGTTGTCTATGGAGATGCTGACACAAGTTGGGGCGGCGAAGGCTGGGCTATATGGGCGCTTTCATGGCTTGGGCATAAAGGTAAAACCAGACTTTTGGATGGAGGAATCCAAGGATGGACAAACCAGAAGCTTGAAACCGTACAAGGAGACAGCCAGTCAAAAAGGCCTGAACTAAAATACCAGTACAAGACCAGGGACTCGCTTATTATCTCAACTGAAAAACTGAAAACCGAAAAATCAGCTTTAACCATTATAGACAACCGCTCTGCTTTTGAATGGATGAAAGGACATATCCCGGACGCCAAAAGAATAGAGTGGACAAATCTCTATAAAGGGCCGGAAAGAAAACCTCTCCAGCCAAACGAATATAAGGAACTGCTTTCATCAAATGGCATAGATGCATCAAAGCCGTTGGTATTCTACTGCACAGGCGGCATCAGGTCTGGGTATGCCTGGCTCGTTCATCAGCTTTCGGGCCTTCCTTCTGCAATGAACTATGAGGAAGGAATGGTTTCCTGGGGAAAAAAATAGAAGAGGCTTCAAAACCGCAAAAAAGCCTTGGCGGGTCGCTTTTTTGAAAAAAAGCTTCGCAAAAAACTTTTGGATTAAACAAATTAAAAAAACCGGCTTTTAGCCAATAAATAAATTTTACATACGGAGTTGGAAATGGAAACAAAGGGAATGAAGGTCAAAAAAGCTTATTTTGTCATTCTGTTCATCGCAATGCTGATGCCTTTAGTATCAGCCTGCAACAGCTCGACATCACAAAAAAACGGATATCCCAACGGCAATCTGCTTGCTTCTGAGGAAGATCTTAAAACAAATGACAGCATTATAATTGATACCAGAACAGCTACTGCCTACAGTGCTGGCCATATTCCAAAAGCCATAAATTTCAGATGGCAGCAGCTTGAGACATCAAACACAGATCTGAAAAGCATTCCGGAACTTGAAGCGATTCTTGGCAGCTCTGGAATAAAAAAAGATTCCAGAATAATTATTTACGATGACACCGTAAATTCATGGGGAGCTTCTGGCCGCCTCTTCTGGGCCCTTGAATATCTCGGATGCACAAACGTAAGCATCCTTAACGGCGGTTGGGATAAATGGATTGCAAGTGCTAATACTCCAGAAACAAAAACAAACACACTTCCTGCCACCACCTTCACAGCGTCTGTAAAACCAGCAAAACTCTCGGACAAGGAGCATATTGCCTCGCGTCTCAACGACAGTGATTTTGTTGTAGTTGATACAAGGACAGACGAAGAATACATAGGATGGAAGCTTTACGGAGAAGCACGCGAAGGTCATATTAAAGGAGCTGTTCAGCTTCCTTATGCATGGTATTACAATTCTGACAAAACAATTCTTTCCAAGGAAAACCTTCAGAATCTTCTCGAGTCCCACGGTGTGACAAAAAACAAGGAAGTAACTTCATACTGCACCGTAGGCATTCGCAGCGGTTTCTTCTATTTCCTGACCCGCCTTATGGGATATGAAAGAACATCCAATTATGACGGATCAATAAAAGACTGGGCGGCAGACAGTTCAAAACCCATGGAAAAAGCAGATCGCTTTTCAACCATAGTTCATCCTTCGTGGCTGAAATCTGTCATGGATTATCATAGAGAAGGAAGCGTAAGTGCCGCACCTCCTGAATATCCATATGACAGGGATCACAAGTATATTGTATTTGAAACCCAGTGGGGAACAATGGACGATGCGACTGCTTACAAAAGCGGGCATATACCTGGAGCATTCCATTCAAACTCAGATACCTACGAAAACGGCTATCCACGCTGGTTCCTTCTTCCTGATTCAGAGCTGAAAGCTGCGGTCGGAAGCATGGGAATAACAGAAGACACAACAGTAATAGTTTACAGTGACAGCCCGATATTTGCGGCAAGACTCTGGTGGATACTCAAATATGCCGGAGTTCAGGACGTAAGATATCTGAATGGGGGTTACAAAAACTGGACAGCAAGCGGATACCAGAGCGAGACATTAATAAACGAACCCCTGGCTGTAACATACACAGGATCAATAAAACCTGAATTCATTGCAACAACAGACTATGTTTTCAATAATTACAATAATGCCAATGTGAGCCTTGCCGATGTCCGTAGCTACGATGAATACATCGGCAAAAAGAGTGGTTACAGCTATCTTGCTGCCAAGGGAAGAATCCCTGGCGCAATATGGTCATATGATGCGGATGATTCCTCATCAGTTTACTCAGACCCGGACGGAAGCCTTCGCAGCTTTGATGAAATTAAATCAGTATGGGAAAAAATCGGCATAACAGCAGCCGAAGGCTCAAATCTGTTCGACAAGGAAGTAATATTTTACTGCGGCGGCGGATACCGCTCTGCCCTCACCTTCCTTTACGGCTACTATATGGGGTACGAAAACATAAGAAACTATTCCGAGGGTTGGTCAGGATGGAGTACAGATTATCTTGAAAGCGACTCATGCACGGACAGCGTAACTCCTGGATGGTGCCAGACTCCATCAGGAAGGCCTGCTGTAGTTGAAGCCAAGTAAAACAAATCTGCGATAAAGAATAATAGGGGGAAACGGACTACAGGGTTTCCCCCTTCAAAATCCCCCCAAAAAATCCATCGACTATCCTTAAACGTCTCTTTACTTGAAAAACAACTTCCATTTTAATCAAAAAATTGTTTAAACATCAGGAAAGAACTCAGCTTTCTTATCACCCAGCCGTCATATTAAAAACAAAATGATATCAAACTTATGAGCTTTTCCACTAAAAATGCCCCGGCAGATAAAGGCTGAGTATTCAAAATATCAATTACACAAGGATACACTCATGGTTGTTATACCTCTTCCAAAGTTCACGGATACGGCAAAAAAACGCTGGAACGGCTTGAATGAAACAAACAGAAAACTGATACTTGAAACGACATGGTGTCCTTCATGTAAAAACGGCATTTGCATGCAGCTTCATGAAGCGAAAATGCTCGGAAGATCACTATTATTAAGAGGCATATGCAAGGAATGCGGACACGATGTCGCAAGAGTCGTGGAGCCAGATGATTAAAACATCCAAATTCCCCATTTGGACAAGTATTGAGACAGAAAATTTAATATTTCATTTCTAACCATGTTTAAAGGAGGCTATGCCATGAACACAATTAAACTTCCCCCTTTAATTATAATATGTTGCATATTGTTCATAAATGCTTGCGCGCCAACGGTTCAGGTACCAGTTATGAAGCCTGCCGAGATAAACTTCAAGGACAAGCAGAGAATGACGATCGGAGAGTTCGAGGGCAACATAGGCAGGATGACTTCTGACGTTCTGACTTCAAAGATATTTTCAAACGGATATTTCCAGGTAGTCGAAAGGCAGAACATAGGAACTGTTATGGGAGAACAGCAACTGACAAGAATGGGGGCTGTTGACGAAAGAAGCGCTATCAGGCTCGGAAAACTGACAGGCGCGGCTGTTCTTGTTTATGGAAGCTCATACGCTGATTTTGACATCGACATCGATAAAAACGAATATAAAGAAAAAAAAGTCCGCCACATCACCTATAAAAAGAAGGCAACTGCCAAAGTTACGGCAAACTTCAAGGTGATTGACATGACCACAGGGAAACTCATGGCTGTAAAAATGATCACAAAGGAAGCGACAGATGAGACTTCTGAGACAGATCATTTTCCGCCGGATCCTGACGACGATGCACTCATCAGCAAGGCGCTTGATCTTGTCGTGGATGAATTCATAAAGACTGTAGCGCCTTACAAGGAACTTGTGACCGTAGAATTCGCCTCAAATGATGACAATATCCAGGAAATTGAAGCAGGGATTAACTCATGCAAAATTGGCCGCTGGAACGACGCCATAGATCAGTTCAGAGTGGCCACTAAAAAATATCCCAATAATTTCAGCGCATGGTTCAATCTTGGGATTGCTTACGAATACAGCTTTATGTTCCAGGAAGCAGAAGATGCCATAGCCCAGGCTAACAGGATCAAACCGGATGACAAATGTATTAAAGAGATAGGCAATATCAGACAGATGGCGATGGAGAGAAAAAGACTTGATATTCAGTAGCTGAGCAAATCAGGCGCAATACGGAGTTTAAGACTATTATTCCATAAAAATGAGTGGCCTTGTGAACAGTTTTCAAAAAGATCATATATTAATAGCAGGTTCAGTCGTACTGTCGACTTTCTTTTTGATTGCAGATTATTCATATGCAGCGGAAAGGCAAAGGCTTTCCATAAATATTGATGATTCGACTCCTGTTGCGTCTTTTATGCCAGATCAGGCATTCGGGGCCACCCTTGATGGCCTTGAAGGCGGAGATCTGGAAAGAATCTATTCCCCTGGAAACATCAAAGCCATGTCCGGAGCCGCCTACAGAAGACTGGCCTATCGTCTGAGGACCGAACTCGGCATTGAGGCATGGCACTGGAACGATAACGGATCATGGAGCGATGAGGCAAACAAACAAGGCTACTGGACTTCGAGCGACAAGGCTGTAAGGCCATCGCTGAAATCCTTTGGTTACCGGCTTCCACGCAGGGGTAATACCATAGATCAGGCCGGAAACGATGGATACTCAAGGCTTGATGACGGCAACGAGAGCACTTTCTGGAAGAGCAACCCTTATCTTGATTCTCATTTTACTGGTAAGGATAATTCCCTTCATCCTCAATGGGTGATCGTAGATTTCGGCAAACGTCGCAATGTGAACGCTCTGCACATTCTCTGGGGCGAGCCTTATGCCACTGACTTTCAGGTGGAATATTGGGACGGCAAGGATACTAATTATATTAACGATTTGTCGGAGGGTGTCTGGCGGGTGTTTGATCGCGGTCACATCAAGGATGACAAGGGCGGTGACGTACTTCTGAGGCTCAGTGACGCCCCGGTGTCCGTTCGTTTTGTCAGAATCCTTTTGAATGCCTCATCAGGGACTGGGCCAAAAACAGATGATGTAAGGGATCGACTTGGATATTCAATCCGTGAGCTTTTCATGGGCAGCTTAGATAAAAAGGGCAGATTAAAAGATATCATCAGGCATGCTGCTTCCAATAAGACTCAGACCTTTACACTCACCTCTTCAACAGATCCCTGGCACAGGGCCAAAGACCTGAACCTCAAGACCGTACAGCCCGGCTTCGACCAAATAATTATGTCCGGGCTTGGAAAAAACAATCATATCCTGGTTCCAGCTGCGGTTCTTTATGACACGCCAGAAAACATGGCTGCCATGATCAGATATTTAAAATCCCGGAATTTTCCAATTAGCATGCTTGAGCTGGGAGAGGAGCCTGACGGTCAGAATGTCAGCCCAGAGCATTACGCAGCTCTTTATCTTCAGATAGCTAAAGTCATACACGATATTGATCCAACGCTGATCACAGGAGGGCCTGGTTTCCAGTCTGAAGTGGATGGATGGAACACATTCGCCAATCCCAAAGGTGAACGATCATGGATGAAGAGGTTTCTTTTCTATCTGCGTGAACGCAAACGCCTTGATGATTTTGCTTTTTTTTCGTTCGAGTGGTATCCGTTTGATTCTGTATGTGAATCAGCTACTGATCAATTAATCATGCATCCAACGCTGATGAAAAAGGCCTTCGAGCGACTGGACATGGAAGGAGTTCCTCGCAATATCCCCTGGATCATCACCGAATATGGATATTCATCGTTTGCAGGCAGGGCGGAAGTGGAGCTTCCTGCGGCCATTTTGAACGCTGAAATCGTTTCACAGTTTTTGATGCTTGGAGGCCAGGCAGCCTTCTATTACGGACTCGAACCCAATAAACCCATTCGTGAACTGGATGATTGCACCAAGCAGGACAAGCTGTGGGGCAACCTGATGATGTTCGAGGAAGGATCAGATGGTGAGATCAAGTGGCGTCTTCCAGCATATTACGGAGCAAAAATGGTGGTGGAGGAATGGGCTGAGCCTGTCAACAAGCAACACCATCTGTTCCGGGCTTCGGTTGTCGAAGTGGATAAAAGCTCTAATAAGATTCCGAATGATGTGACAGTCTACGCAGTCCTCAGGCCGGATAGACGCTGGGGAGTTATGATTCTCAACAAGAGTGCTGACCGCATAAGACTCAATCAGATTCTTTTTAATGGCACTTACACAGACGGTAATTCATTGAAAGGACAGATTGAGGTTGTACAATATTCACCTCGGCAATATGCTTGGCATGCAGATGGAGAAAATGGACATCCACTTCGAAGTGAGCCGCCTGAGCAGTTCAAACTAGGCGACGGACTTAAATCTGGGATTATATTGCCACCTCTGTCTATAACTGTGGTTCGATGCGAAGGCCCGCACTTTCCCAATCCCGATTACATTACAACAAAGGTACATAACTGAGTCATCACAGAAAACAAATAGTAGAGTTAGAAAAATATATCACAAAAAATCAAATTATTGGCTCAATGTCTCAAAATAAATCATCAATCAAATGCGAAAACATCTTTAATTATCTTCAATAAAATGATTTAGAAACCTATCATTACACTTGTTGAGTTTCTGACTTGTATCTTTAAAAAATCAGCCCAAGTGCCCTATTAATAAAAATAACGATTAACCTGGAGAACCGACGGCATGAAAAAAATATCAATTCTCGTTATAACTCTTTTTATTGTTATTTTAGGTTGCAGTTCAAAAAAGGTTTCAACAAACGATAACATAGCCCAAGATTACAATAAACCTTCAAATACCATTATTGCCCAAGATTTGCCTCAGAATAATAATGATGAAAAGGACTCACAAAAAACAAAAGTGTCCCCCCTCACCGAAAACGATACAAAGAATACAGAAGTTATATTTTTTGATGATTTTTCAAATCCTGAAAGTGGCTGGAGCATGTGGTCAAATGAAAAAACATCAGGAGAATACAAAAAGGGAGAATATGTTTTCAAATACTATAGGTATGATACATGGTCTTGGGCCCTGATACCAGGGAAGAATCTATCCAATTTATCTAACTATAGTGTGCGATATAAGGCAGACAATCCGGCAAAAACACCTTTCTTAAAATTCGGGATTTATTGCCATTATAAAAATGATATTTGATTACCATTTTTACTCCGCCATGCTTATCTTAAGGCATGTGAAAGATTATCCAGATATGATGGAGGTGTAGCATGGCAAAAAATATGATCCAATTTCAAAAAGGAAAGAGTATTCACGAATTCCTGTCCGAATATGGGACCGAAGATAAGTGCCAAGACTCATTATTCAGACTTAGATGGCCGCATGGTTTTAGTTGTCCGAATTGCGGCGGTTCGAAATTTTGCGAGCTCAAATCAAGAGATCTGTACCAATGCCACAAGTGTCACCATCAGG